>CAIVHJ010000257.1 GCA_903905665.1 uncultured Phycisphaerales bacterium | reverse complement strand
TAAGATTACGCTTCACGTTTTTGAGAAACCCAGTCCAAACGTGAATGCGAACGTGAACACGAATTTGAACGTAAATACGAATACCAATACAAATTCCAATATCAACTCCAATGCCAATGCGAACGACAATGCGAACACGAACGTAAACGGGAATGAGAACGAGAACGGGAATGGGAATGGGAACGGGAACGGCAATGCGAATGGCAATGCGAACACCAATGTGAATGCCAACGATAACAGTAGCCCGGACCCGTGCGAGGGCATAACGGACCTTACTGTGACGCTGGATTCCGACTTCACGATGTCACTTCAGCAAGGGTCTCTTTATCTGAATCCGGTGGTATGCGGTGGAACTCCCCCGTACACGTATTCATGGACGCCCGTGACCTATCTTCAGGAAGCCGACGAAGGACTGACCGAAATCACGACTTCCACCGCCACGTTCATGCCGACGACGATGGGAACGTTTGCCGTATCGATCAATGTTCAAGATCAGGCGGGGGCTCCTGGGGTGACTGGATCCACATCCATTCGAGTGGTGAATTACGCTCCGTTGGTCACCGATGGCGGAGAAGACCACACGGTGGTAAGAGACAGCGTTTTGTCGCTGACGGGACTGGCTTTGGGAGGATCGGGCAACTACAGTTACTCTTGGAGTCCCGGAGGACCTGCAGCCGCCACATTCAACAACGTTCCGACGACACAAACCGGTGAGTTCAACTACATCTTCACGGTGACGGATACGGAAACCACCCAGCACGTTTCCGACACAGTGCGCGTCGTGGTTTTCGACAACGGCGGAGCATGTTCGGAATCCGAATACCCTCTGGGGATCACCCAGGCGGAGTTTGTCGCTTACGACGCGGGATATGGTTCCGCCGGTCAAGCGGTGGTGGTGAACGGAACCCAGTTGCATTTCCTGGACCTCAGCAGCGGAACTTTGCGCCCGACGGTTCTGACTCTGCCGTCTTCGGTCACGGGACTTGAACTCGATTCGGTTCGCAATCGGGGTTTTGCATGTACGCGTTCGTCCGATGGAACGGTATGTTCGGTTCAGGTCTTCGATCTGGACGCGCCGAGTCTGGGAAACAACATTTCGCTGACGGCCGGAGTTCAGAGCGCTCGGGGTATGGCGGTTGTACCCTCGACGGGCGACGTGCTCGTGGCGGTGACGGGAACGAGCAGCGGGTTGATGAAAGTCAATCCGGTGAGCGGAACCGTGACGGGAGCCGTTCAGAATATTCATTACACGAATTCGTTCCTGGTACCGATCGACGTGGCGGTGGTGGAGACGGGAAGTTTGTCGGTGGCGGTCGTGGCGAACCTTGTTTCCAACAAAATCACGCTGGTACCGTTGGCGAATATTACCTTTGCGCCGGATAATCCCGCGGGAGGGGGGCAAACCACCTTGCCGCAGATTGCACTCAGTGGAACCGGTCGAGCGATCGTGGCGGATTCGACGCATTCCCGCGTCGTCGTAGGATGGAACAATGGGGCGTTGGGGCGGGCGCAGTCCGTAAATTTGACGAGCAATTCGGCGGGGACGGTGGATTCGAGCGTTTCGCTGTCCGGCACTGTGGCGAGCATGGGGATCGACGTGAATCCAACACTGGGTCAAGGTTATGCCGTTTTAAGCACCGGAGACGTCAACGTGATCGATCTTTCCTATCGGGCGGTCGTCAATACCTTGCATTCCGGCACGGTGACGGGTTTGGGTTTGGCCGGCGATACCGACCGGAATAAAATCTTGATCGTCGGAGTCGGAACCAGTCTCCTCGAACGCTGCCCGTAATCAATCAAGAGCAGGCGGATCTGGTTTGGCGGATATGGCACATGGCCTGATCGAGATAGGCGTTGTGCTTTCCGCACAGAGCGAAGAGTTGCGAAAACTCGTACATCATCTGGTCGATCAGACGGCCCTCGCCGTTGGCGGCGAGTCGCACGAGTTTCCCGTTGTGGACGTAGGCGGTCAGGACGCCCAGATGCAATTTAAGGCATCCATCGGGGAGTCCTGATTCGTTGGTGTAATAGTAGGGATAGCCCTTTTCGCGGGCCCAGCTGAGAAATGGTCGGTCTCTCCACGGTGTGGCCATGGTGGTTGCCCTCGCGAGTTGGGCAGTTCACAGGAGTTGGCGGGATCGAAACAGAGAAATAATGAGCATCGATGAAGAATCCGTTCTTCATCGATGCAGGCCGTTCGTGATACAAGAAGCCTGGTCCCTCTTCTCGCATCCGTTACGTCCAGCCTTAGCGCGGTCACTGAAGGAATGAAGTGCCGACTTCCCTGTCAGCACATTAGGAGGCATCACCAGCGCGGCCTGATCCGGTTTTTACACAGCACCGGATTGCAGGACATCGGCCAAGGCCCTCTTATTCACTTGTTGTCGTCACACGTCACAACCGTCGAACTGCACATGCCCGGTGAAATGAACATTCGCTTCTCAACACTTTTTTCGATTGGACTCGATCGCACTCACTCGGCATTCGAACTGGATTTGCTTGATTGCACCAATGACGAATTGCCCTCTATTGCCCTTGATGCAAAACTTCTTCTCTCGATTGCAAATATAGCATGGGTTTGACGATTGGCAAGATGGGAAATTATGGTTATTGAACGTTCGCCTGCTTAGATGCACAGTGGAATTTTGCATCAAAAGAACATGCGAAGATGTAGTGAGCAAAGTCCTATAATTCTCAATAGGTAGTGGTATTAATAAAGCATTTCGGATGAGATTTGATTTTCAGCATTCACTTGATTTTGTATTTTCTTTATTTTCTTAACAGTGGTGCACTGCGGTTTTGTGT
This sequence comes from uncultured Phycisphaerales bacterium, assembly GCA_903905665.1. Lineage (GTDB taxonomy): Bacteria > Planctomycetota > Phycisphaerae > UBA1845 > CAIVHJ01 > CAIVHJ01. The sequence continues at coordinate 7,814 of CAIVHJ010000257.1, read as the reverse complement.
ATTCAAAACGCACAATTCGAGTCGAGTATGACTGAATAATTTCGTTGTCAGGAAGTTTGCGCAATTTGGAGAGCGCAGTTAATATATAAGTCAAAGTACTTGTCGTACATGATATTAATATCATAATGTTGTTGTGCATATTGTTGAGCAGGAAGGCTAAGTTTTTTCCCTATCGAGGGATCGGAAATGATGCGGTGAATAGCGTGAGCGAGTGCCGCAGGGTCGTGGGGTGGAACGAGTAAAGCGGTTTGTTCGTTTTGGAGCAAATCGTGATTCCCCGGCACGTCCGTGGCGACAATCGGTAGCGCCGCTGCCATGGCTTCCAGCACAGCATTTGGAAGCCCTTCCGTGAACGACGGAAAAACAAAAACGTCCACAGCCTTGAGCAATTCAGGAATATCCTTGCGAACACCAGGTAAATGAACCCGCCGTTCAAGTTTCAATGTAGTGATTTGTCGCTCGAGGTGGTTTTTGATGGCCCCATCACCCACCAGCAGAAGGTGGATGTGCGGTGATAGTTGCGGGTCGGCGACTGCCTGCAACAGATCATCCAAACCCTTGACGGGATCCAATCTTCCGGTCCAGATGAGCAGAGGGACGTCATCGGGAATTCCGAGTTGGGATCGTGGGATGGGAACGGCGTCGGAAAACCGCTGAGTATCAATTCCGCCGGGGATGAGATGAAGTTTGTGGGGGGGGATTTTCGCGGCGATTCGGAGATGATGAATCACGGAAGGTGAGTTTCCGATTTCGATCCGACACAAGCGATGCGTCCATCGGTCCAACCACAGGTGCCATGGGCGTTCGATCTCGACAGTTTGGATTTCGCAAATCAATTGTCGGGGATGGACACCCGCCATCGGTGCGGCCAGCCGACACAGGAAATTGGCGTGGAACAGAAAAGAATGGATCAGGTCGGGTTTAAAGCCGGCGATGCATTTACGAAGTCGGAACAATGCGCCGATATCGAAAATGTTTTTATCTAAGCAACTGGTTGTTTCGATACCGGCATCCTGCAGCATGGCGCTGACCGGCCCCGGTGGTGCGAGTGAAACCGCCTGAACGACGAATCCGCGTCGTCGGGCTTCGGTGGCGAGCCGGAACAGATGCAGCGGCACCCCGCCGATCTGCAAATCGGTGATGACGTAGAGAATGCGTTTGGGTATATCGATCATGGCACCGCACCTTTGACTTCCGTTTATTGTACAGCGCCGCTACCGGGTGGGAATGTGAGATAAGAAGCCGGCAGCCGGTGGTGGGAACAAAGGAGCAGGCAGAAAGAAGCATGAAACGCCTGTTGTGGTCGGTCATTCGACTATACTCGATCCTTGTCCCGCAAAGACGTTTGCTGAGCAGGGTGCCGGTTTTACATGCGATGTTGACCCATGTTCCCGGCGTACGCTCGGAAATTCGCACCCGCAAAATTGAATTTGGAGAACCCAAGTGTAGAATTGGATATAGGGAGTCGCACTCTATTCCCCCTCTGAGATGCCGGAATGGGTGTGAGAACCTGCCGGAAAGGTCTATACATGCGCGGTGGTGAAAAACTTGCTCGTGGGTTCACGTTGATTGAACTTCTGACGGTGGTTGGAATCATCGGATTGCTGATCTCGATTCTGATGCCTTCGCTGGCTCGGGCGAGAGAGCAAGCCAAATCCGTACACTGTCGGGCCCGCCTTCACGACATCGCAGTCGGGTTGCAAAGTTACGCCAATACCTACCGCGATCTTTTCCCTCCGGCTTTGTGGAACGCCGACTACACCGACCCTCAACATCCGACACAACATGCGCAATACCAATACGGTTGGCAGGAATTGCTCTGGAGCCACATCTACAAAGAATCCATCTGGGAACCCATCGATTTCCCCGTTCAGCGGAACATCAACGGCCGAAAGTGGGAAACGTATTTTTTGTGCAAATCCTCCCGATATCAGGACGAGCACAGTGGCCACTACCGGGTGTATCTGCCGTCGTGGTCCTTCGGAACCTACAACGTCGCCGAACGCCAACCGTGGTTGCTGTACGATCCCCAGAAGAAGACCGCCAATTATCCTGATCCGCGGGCACCAAGCTCCTATTCGTCCCTGCGACCCAAACTCATTCTGATAGGAGATTCCAACGAGCGTTCGTACCGCGGCAATGGAAGTCTGACGAATGAAGACACCAACGGGGACCAGCACGACGACAACGATTGCAGTTTCATCGACGCCGCCGAAGCCAACGAAAGCGGACCCAGCGGTTGGGACGGAAACCGGTTTTCGGATCGGCACTACGGCTACACCAATTTCCTGTACGCCGACTGGCATAGTGAATCGGACGACAAACTTCGGGAAGAACTCGCCCGCGACTGGAATTACGACGGCATCGACGACGTTCAGGAATCCCCCGGACCGGGCCACTGACGGGCAATGTTTTGTCGGGTGCGCTGGCACACCAGGATAATCCAACAACAGCGATTTCAATGATTGGTGGACATGCCCACGCTACCAAACATGGCATCCAGAACGATGAGCCGTCTCACCTATCTGCCTTCGACGCCACCAAGGTCAAGAAATTCGGCAAGAAGATTCAACCCCGTTGGGGTTGCGGCGATTTGTCCTGATCCGATTTCCGCAGGCTCGCGCCTGCGGCTAATCATGTCGGTCCCCCCCGGGGACGAATTCAAAATCAATCATTGTGATTGCAGGTCGACACCCACGGTTAATCATGTCGATTCCCTTCGGGGATCGGCGGTAGGCGATCATGCTGGGACCAGACTGCGGCAACATCCTCATACGTCCGAATTCTGGGGATCCCGTTATGTTTGGTTTGCCGGCAAATATAAACCGGCGTATTTCATCCCCGTCAGAGGATGAACATGATTACCCACAAGTAAAACCCGTGGACTCATCCCCGTCAGGGGATGAATATGACTTAGTGGACAAGAAGCACGAATGATTATTATCCAACCCTGAAAGGGTTGAATAACCAGGCGTCGCAATTTTGTAGGGTGCCGCTGCACATCATAATAGTCCAACAACAGCCATTTCAATAGATGGTGGGCATGGCTCCTTGTCGAACTCATAAATAAGGACGTTTGTGCAGGGGCACAGCATGCTGTGCCCGCCCGGCATGAAGAGAAAACGGGCACGGCAGTGCCGTGCCCCTGCAGTCGGGAAAAGGATTTCTACAGAGCATTCTCAATTCTCCATTCGCCATTTATAATTGCCTCATCGGAAACGGCTGTTGGAAGCACCGGCCATCACACGAAAGGATGAATGTACCTCCATGGATTGGACGTATCTGGACAACAACGCCACGACCCCCGTGGCGCCGGAAGCAATCGAAGCGATGCGACCGGCGCTGAATCAGGTTTTCGGCAATCCGTCAAGCACTCATGCGGCGGGGCAGCGAGCGTCGGCGCTGGTCGAAGAAGCCCGACAAAAAACGGCGACGTGCATCGGGGCGGACCCGTCGGAAATCGTGTTCACCGCCGGCGGGACCGAAAGCAACAATCTGGCGATTCGGGGTCACCTGGCGACTGTGCCGAACAAGCGGCATTTCGTCACGTCACCGGTGGAACACGAAGCCGTGTTGCGAGTCGCCAAACGATTGGCGGAGGAAGGTTACGAAATCTCGTATGTGCCGGTCGATCGCCGGGGGATTCTGGACCTGGATTCTTTGAGATCGTCATTGCGCGACGACACGGCGATGGTGTCGATCATGCTCGCCAACAACGAAACCGGCGTGATTTTCCCGATTCAGGAAATCGCCGCCGTCTGCCGCGAAAAAGGAGTGTTGTTCCACACCGATGCCGTTCAGGGAGTGGGCAAAACCCGGATTCACGTTCACGACATGGGCATCGACTTTCTGAGTCTTTCGTCCCACAAGTTTCACGGTCCCAAGGGAACGGGCGCGTTGTATATTCGCAAAGGGCTGGAGATTCAGCCGCTGATTCGCGGCGGGTCTCACGAACGGGGATTGAGGGCCGGGACGCTCAACGTGCCGGGAATCGTCGGCATGGGAGTTGCGGCGGAACTGGTCACTCGCGGTGGAAACGCGGAACTCGATCACATCCGCCAAATGCGCGACGAGATGGAACAACGGTTGTTGAAACTGATCCCCCGTCTGGAAATCGTGGGTCGAACGAGCGAGCGCGTTCCCAACACATCGTGTCTGGTGTTTGACGGGACATCGTCGCAGGACATTTTGATCGGGTTGAGCGAAAAGGCGATTTGCGTGTCGGGCGGGTCCGCTTGTCACAGCGGAGCGGTCGAACCGTCGAAGGTTCTGGCGGCGATGGGATTCGGTCGAAATCAGGCCGCCAGTGAAATCCGAATCAGTCTTTCGCGTTATTCCACCCGGCAGGAAATCGATCATCTGCTGAATGAACTGCCGAAGATCGTTCGTGAGCGGAAGGATCAATCGGTCCCCGTCTGCGGGAATTAATTGGGGGAAGGATTGCAGCGTCTGGTCTGAGTACCGACCGCAATTGACGGAAAAAACACATGAATACAAAACCCATTGTCGGAGTCATCGGTGGGACGGGATTGGGGCAGGCGCTTGCGGCGCAATCCGGTGTCGAATCGGTGACGGTCGAGACGCCTTTCGGACCGCCGAGCAGTCCGATCCTCATGGCGAATTGGAACGGGCAGGCCGTCGCATTTTTGTCGCGCCACGGAGACGGGCATGTTTTCAATCCGTCGCAGGTTCCCTACCGGGCAAACATTTTTGCGCTCAAGACGCTCGGAGTGACCCATATCCTTGCCAGTGGCGCGACGGGAAGTCTGCGCGAGCACATCCGCCCGCGCGAACTGGTCGTTCCCGATCAGATCATCGACAAAACTTTTCGCCGACCGAGTACGTTTTTCGACGCCGGAATTGTGGTCCATGTGGAGTTCGCGCAACCGTTTTGTCCGATGTTGCGGCGGACGTTGCTCGAGTGCGCTTCGGCGGTGCCGACGAAAGTTCATGACGGCGGGGTTTATGTCTGCATGGAAGGGCCACAGTTTTCGACGGTGGCGGAGTCGCAGATGCATCGGGCATGGGGCGGCGATCTGATCGGGATGACCTGCATGCCCGAAGCCAAACTGGCGCGAGAAGCCGAAATCTGCTACGCACTTGTGGCCCTGCCGACCGATTTCGATTGCTGGAAACTCCACGAGCCCGGAAAAACCGGTGTTGCTTTGCTCACCGAAATCATTGGAAATCTGGAGCAATCTACGCAATACGCCGTTCGGCTGATTCAGGCTTCAGTATCTGCGCTGGCGGACCGAATTCACGACGATTGCACTTGTCGCCATGCTTTGGAACTCGGCATCTGGTCGGACAAATCGAAACTGGACCCGCATCGTTTTCGAGAACTTAAGCCCTTGCTGGAGAAGTACATTCCGTTTGATCCGAAAGTATGAAGTGTGGAGCCGATGAAGGTCATTTTTCAATCCATGATTCAAGTTCTGCTCGCCAGCGTGTTTGCGCTGGGTGCTTCAATAGCCTCTGCGAAAGCGCAAGAACAGGTGCCGACAGCACAGGCGGAGGAAAAAACACCCGCGTCACCGACCGGGGTTTATGTTGATGACAGTTTTGAGGCGGAAGAGTTAATCCGCGTGATTCAGGACCGTGTTGCCCAAGGGGATTGGGCGACGGCGCTGAATCGGCTTGAGCAGGTTCTGAACCAATACGATCATCACGTGATTCGCAATTCCGACGGTGTTTACATCAATATTCGTGACTTTTTGAATCATCAAATTGCCACTTGGCCCCAGGAAGGACTGCAAGCGTACATCCAGAGATACGAACCGATTGCACGACAGATGCTTACGTCTGTGCAGCAAGATTTGTATTTCGGTCATTTGTCGCAAATTGCGGACCGGTATTTTTGTACGCCCAGCGGTTTTGAGGCGGCTGGAATTTTGGCCCAGATGGACATCGAATCGGGTCAGTTTGAGTCGGCGTATGCACTTTACCGGCGATTGTTGAGCGAGCATCCGCTGGGTTCGTCGCATGCGAACGAACTTGGCGGTCAGATGATCTTGTGTCTGACGATGATGGGGCACAAAGAGGAAGCGGAGGCGATGTGGAACGAAAAGCCGAAGGATTTTGAATCGCTCTCGCTGAACTGGAAAGGTCAGTCTCAGCCGCTTCAAACGATCTGGACGGAAATCCGGTCTGCATCATGGTCGAAGCAGGCCCAGTCGGAAACCGAGTCGGTGGAGGACTGGCCGATGATGGGTGGCGGGCCGGATCGGGGGGTGATTCCCACGGTTTCGGAGCTTCCGACGGCGCCGTTGTGGACGTACAAGGATTTTGCACCGAGCACGCTGTCGCGTTCGGACGGATACTTTCAAAGCAGCAGTTTCCGAACGGCTTATTCAAGCGGAAAATTTTTGTCGTTTTTACCGGCGGTTTGGAAGCAGCAGATTTTTTTCAACGACGATATGAAAGTCTGGGCGTTGGATCGGGAGACGGGGGCGGTTTTGTGGACGCATGACATTTTGGAGTCGAGCGGGGCCGATTTTGGCTGGGTGGATCGGTCGGTTCCGTTGCTGCACAGCGTGAGCGTCGAAGCCGGCCGGGTTTATGCCGTGCTGGGATATCAAGCGACCTCGTACTACGGTTATCAACCCGGTCGTTCCCAGTCGGTTCTCATCTGCCTCGATGCAACCGATGGGCATCCAATTTGGCGTGTGAGTCCCGCCGATTTCGACGAGGATCCCAGGGAAGTGTTATTTGAAGGTCCGGCAGTGGTACAGGGCGGGAACGTATATGTATCGGTTCGGCGTCGAAAGCCGTTTGGATTTGAGGACTGTTACCTGTGGAAGTTCGATCGGTCGGGTGCGCTGCAATGGAAAACGCATCTGGCCAGCGCCTCAGTCGGAGGATTCGGATATCGCCGGCCGACTCTGTCGATTCCAATTCTTATCGATCGAACGGTTTATGTGCAAACCAACCTGGGAGCAATCGCCGCCGTTGATGCTGAAAGCGGATTGATTGACTGGCTCGCTGTATACGAAATGACTTTTGATTCGCAGAAGCCTACGTGGGTTTCCAATCCCACGAGTCAGGCGCTTCCGTGGGACTACAATCCGATGCTGCGATTTGAAGGGGTGGTGGATCATCATCGCGAGGACTGGCTGGTCGCTCTGCCGATGGACACGAGCCGACTTTTCCTCATAGAGCGCCGGACGGGTCAGATCAAAGCCGCTGTGCCTATAACGGAGACGCTTGAACCCCAGACACTTGTGGGAGTGTCGGACGGCAAGCTCTATGGTGTCGGTCGGGACGTGTTCTGTTTCGATCTTCGCCAACGGTCCGTGGTGTGGTCGCAACCCCTGCCATCGGATGCATCGCTGTATGGTCGCGCCACGATGAGCCGATCGCATCTGTTCATCCCATTCAAAGCGGAACTGAGAGTCTATCCGCTGGAAGGAGGAGAGCCGCGTGTGTGGCCTCTTGATCCGGCAATGGGGGGTGGAAATCTTGTTCTTACTCCCGAACAGGTTCTTGTGGCGGGCAACGATCGGATTACAGCTTATGGTGTCCGCGAAAAGGTATTTTCAAGACTCGAAGCCCAAATGAAGGACCACGCGACGGACATTGAACCGGCTTTGCGGTTGGCGGAGGTTTCGTTTCACACGGCGGCGAGTCAATCGGCAGGTGAACAGAAAGCGGCGGATTACCGTCGGGGACGAGAGTCACTCGACGAAGCGGTTCGACGGGCCGGTGGTTTTGCCGGAATGCTCGACTCGGAAATCAAACACAAAGTTTTTGATCGCTGCATGGATTGCGGGGAACTGTTGTTGCGAGAGCAACCTCCCGCCGTGGACGAGGCGATC
>CAIVHJ010000256.1 GCA_903905665.1 uncultured Phycisphaerales bacterium | reverse complement strand
AGGTCACAGGTCATCTCATCGACAAAACTTCGTTCTGCCAGTCGTCGTTCCATCGCTCGCCTCCTTGCTCAAAAGATTGCCTTGATCCAACACTCCCCACAATCTACCATGCCTGTCAAGGTTATTCAGAAGGCTCTATATATTAGTTTTTGAGCCGGTTGGGGCTTGGTTGCGCTGGACAGTCTGGGGGCGGTATGAATGGTTCATGTCCTCGGTTGTAATACAAAGGGGGACATATTGGTAATCTTGACAGGCGCCGGAATCCGGCAGACAATGCCGTGGTCCCCATACTGTTCCAGCCGAGTGCGGCGGGGATGGTTTGGCCTTAACTTCTTTATTTGCAATTTCATAGGAGGTTCGCAGGATGGCAGGACGACCCTCTGCAGGCTCCCAAACGGGACTGATGATCAGCATGATCGTATTTGCGTCACTGACGGTCGTGTTTTTGGTCCTGTTGGTGGTGTTATGGACGAGCCAGGAAGAATTGAAGGCCGGAAAAGAAGAAGCTGAAAAGCAAGCCAATCGACTCATGTCGAGTGGTGAAAAAGGGATGTTTCAAGCCTGGTTCGATCAGGCTTCGGCTTCCAACACTTCGGTCGCCAAAATGATGAGCAACGATATCGAAGGCCTTTCCAAGATCGTTTCAAGCGAAGCCGGAGCGATTGACCCTGGAATGGCTTCTCGCTTGAACAGCTCGTTGTTGGCGACTTTCTGGGATCAGGTCAAGGAAGATGCAAAGCAAAAGCGCATCGAGGACGGAGCGGGAATCGCGGATCAGCCACTGCTGGAGGCGCTTAAGGGTGTTTACGATAGTTACAAACGGATGTACCAGCAGAAGAAAGAACAGGAAGACCGAAACGCGGATCTGGACAAACAAGTGAAGAATCTGACGGACGCCAATCGGACTCTGCAGGATGGTTTTGATGCGGCATCGAACGACATCCGCGCGCGAATCGCGAAGATTGAGGACGAGTGGAACACATTCCGAACGGACAAAGATCAGCTGGTGAGCAACCTGGAGGCGGCCCAGACGGCTCAGGCTGAGGAGGAAATCAAGAAGCAGAAGAAAATCCAGACGGAAATGGATTCACTCAAGCAGGAGTTGGCCAAGCGGGACGCTCGCGCCAAGGAGTTGCAGGAAAAAATCCGGGAGTTTCAAATCCTTCCGCAACCGCGAATGGCGGCGCGCCAGGCGGACGGCGTGATCATGAAGACCGAACCCGGCGGCAAGACGACGTTCATCGATTTGGGTCGGGTGAATCATTTGACCCTCGGTATGCGTTTCGCGGTTTATTCGAGAGACACCGGAATTCCAAGCGACGGAAAATCGAAAGGCGCCGTCGAAGTCGTTCAGATCGGGGAAGAGGTATCCCAGTGCAAAATCGTCTGGGAAAACACCATGAATCCCGTAATTGAAAGCGACCTCGTCGCCAACCCCGTTTATGATCGTTCACGAAAGCTCAGTTACTTTGTCATGGGGGCATTTGATCTGGATCACGACGGTCAGGACGATCCGTACGGCAAAGAGACGATCGAAGCCGTCATCAAGGATGCGGGGGGAGTGATCGCGGATTCCGTGTCGTCGCGGGTTGACTTTGTTGTGGTGGGCGCCCGTCCGTTGGTTCGGGAAATTCCCGGCACTCCCACAGACGAAGAAAAAGCCATTCACAAAGACCAACTCGACAGGGCGGCTCGTTATGAAACCGATTTCAATGAGGCCCTGTCACTTTCCATTCCGCTGATGACCCAGGAGACCTTCCTGAATTTCATGGGACGAAAGATGTAGTGACCATCGCGGGATAAGCACTCGGCGCGGTTTTTGAACCGTTCAGTAATGGTGCGCACCGCTAAGTTCATTCATATCAGCACGGGGATTAGGGAGATTGCGAGGCT
>CAIVHJ010000255.1 GCA_903905665.1 uncultured Phycisphaerales bacterium | reverse complement strand
TTTTTTGGCCGCTGTGCTTCGGATGGTTTCTCTCAACGACGCGTCTGAAAGGGCCCGCCGAACCGAAGACCGAAATGTGTCAGAAGATACAGACATTACAGATCGTCCAATAGGCCAAGGGATTCGGCCCAGATTTCAACGGTGTGTTTGAATTTCAAACGTAATCCTCTGCGGCGAGCCGCCCCGCCCAAAGTCATCGTACAACCGGCCTCGTTGCTGACGACGGTCGCGGCGCCGGTTTGTTTGAGGCAGGCCAGTTTATCGCCGGCGATAGCGCTGCTGATCGACGTATACATCACATGGAACGCACCGCCGAAACCACAGCATTGATCCATCTGTTCGAGCGGACGGTAATCCGCGCCCTGCATGTCACGAATCCATCGTGTCACCTGTTCGGGAGTTTGCAGTCCTCGCAGATGGCAACTGTAGTGAACGGTGACGGGCTCGCGGTTCTTGACACTCATCTGGGAGATGTCCACCTTCAGAACCTCCGTCACGAACGAGCCGATTTCCCACGTTCGTTCCGCCAAGCGGCGAGCGCGCTGCGCGTAGGTCGGATCGCATTTCAGCAGGTCGGGATAATGAAATTTGATCATCGAGGCGCAGGAACCCGACGGCGTGACGACATAATCGTTGCCCTCGAAAACGTCGATCATCCTCCGGGCAAGTCGAGCCGCTTCGACATGATAACCGTTGTTGTATTGCGGTTGACCACAGCACGTCTGATCCGGAGGAAAGTGAACACGGCAGCCGAAGTGACGCAACAGCCTTACCATGGCGACGCCCACACGCGGTTCAAACGTGTCGGTCAGGCAGGTGATAAAAAGCATGACGTTCATAGAAACCCGTGATCCGTTGGTTGCGGCGCGGGGGTTATTGCAGGTTCAATCACGACGGGTGTCCTTCTCGAAAAAGCGGTTTCGTTGCTGCTGGAGTTCGGCGATTTTTTCAGAGGGAATGGGACGGATGTTTCCGACCTGCTTCGCCAGAATCAACAAGCGGCAATAAGCGTCCAGCAATTCCACCTGCCACATCGCCCGTTCCAGAGATTCCGCCCAGCCGACGACACCGTGATTGCTGAGAATCACCGTGTTGGCTCGTCCGATGTACGGTCGGAGAACCGCCGCAAAAGCCGCCGTCCCGGGTGTTTCATAAGAAGCGCGCGGCACCTCGCCCAAAAACATTTCCATTTCGGGCAACAACATCGTCGGAACGTCCTGATCCGTCATTGCAAAAGCGGTGACATGCGGCGGGTGACAGTGGACCACCGCCTGCGTCGAAGGATCGTTCTTATAGACTTCCAGATGCATGAGAATTTCGCTGGTGGGGGATCGGGGACCGGACAATCGGTGGCCGTCCAAATCGACGAGGCAGATGTCCTGCGGTTTCATGAACCCCTTGGAAATTAGAGTCGGGGTGCACAGAATTCGCTGGTTCGGCAATCGGTGCGAGAGGTTGCCGTCGTTTCCGGCGACAAATTGGCGTGCATAAAGCCGCTGACCCATTTCGCAGAGCGATTGTCGGACCGTGGTTTCATTGATCATGGAGGCCATTGTCGGAGCTAGAACACAAGAGGTCAAGCCGTCCGATCGAAACTGTGAAACGTCGTTCAGACGTGTTATGATAGGCGGCGATTGATATTGACCGGATGAAGAGAAAACGATGTTCAACACGCTGCAAAGGTACATTTGCTGGGAGATGGGGAAGACGTTCGTGCTGACGACGATCGGACTTACGATCGTTCTGAGCACATGTGGCGGAATCTACAACCTGACCCGCCTGAGCGACATCACCCCCCGCCAAACTGCGATATTGCTTCTGATGGTGGTTCCGCTTTTTGCGGCGTTCAGTTTGCCGATAGCCGCTCTGTTCAGCGCCACGCTCACCTACGGTCGGATGGCCGCCGATAACGAAATCATGGCGTGCCGCGGCAGTGGGATCGGCACACGAATGTTGTTCGCACCGTGCATGGTGATCAGCGTGTTGTCGGCCGGTTTGACGTTTGTCCTGCTCAATTTCGTCATTCCCGAACTGCTGACGCAGATGCAGGCGCAACTGGTGTCGCAGACCGGGATTTCGACCTATGTGTCGCAGCAGGTCAAGCGCGGTCTGAACTATCAAAATTTGCGGATTTATGCCGAACAGGCGGAGCCGGTTCCCGTCCCGTCCGGTCGGTCCAATCTCGAAGCGGTGATTCTCAAGGGGGTCGTTTTTTTGACGTTTGCGAATGACGAATTGCTTCGGATGGGCACGTGCGATTCCGCGGCTTTGAAATTTGATTTGAACCGACAACCCCCGGTGTTCGAGGCTGAACTGGATGCTTTCACGGGAATTAATTTCTCAGCAAATCGCGCCGGGGTTCCCGAAACCGGAAGCCTTCGACTGGGACCCTATGAATTGCCGACCCGCGGCGTTGTGGGTCGTCGGCGGGTGGGTTTTCAAACGCTGGGTCGGTTGTGGTATTTTCTGGATCATCTCGAAGAAGGTTTTTCAAAAGTATCCGATGAATTGAAGACCACACGCGAGATGATCTTTGAAAAAACGGTGTTGGATGATGTGCGCCACGATCTATCTCAGCCCGACGGGATTGTTTTGGAGGGGACGGACTATGATCTGCGGTTGCAATCGTCTCAAAGCGAGCTTCGGTATGATCCAGATCATCAACGCAATGTGCTCGAGTTGACTCCGGTGCTACTGACGCAGCGAGGGGATTCAAATCGGCTTAGTGTGAGTTATCGGGCGGCGGTGGGCACGATTTCATTGCAACCGATCGGGGAAAACGAATTCGGTTTGTACGTCCATTTGGTGAAAGAGGTTCAGGTAGCTGAATCCACCGAACCTGGAACTTCGATGGAGTCCTCTCGGCCGCGTGAATGGGGCCCATTGCATCTGCCGACTGCCGTTCAGGCTACATTGCAGAATCCCCTGTATCGTCCCACCCAACTGATGAATTCCTCCACCCGATTGGGTTTGGGACCTGAAATTGACGCGCAGCATCGAAAATTGTTGGGAATTTACTCCAAGTATTGGAATGACATTATCACCGAAATCCATGTCCGATCCGTTTATAGCGTGAGCGTGCTGGTTCTGGCGGTGTTGGGCGCCGCACTGGGGATTATTTTTCGAGGGGGTCAGCCGCTGGTGGCGTTCGGAATCAGTTTTGTTCCCAGTTTGATTGTCTTTCTGCTGACCGTGCTGGGAAAAGGCATGGCACGGGATGTGGCGTCGCTGCCCCTGGGGTTGGCGGTGATGTGGGGGGGCCTTCTCACGGTCGCGATGTTGAATGTCGTTGTGTTCCGCAGATACCTTCCTCGTTGATGAACTCACTCGATGGATTTTCTGGTTTTCGAAGCGCGCTGCAGAATTCGTTTTTCGGTTCGGGTGAGCGATTGGATACCCTGGCGGTGAACCTTATCCAGGATCACATCAATTTGTTTTTCGAGTTCTTCTTGATTTTGTCGGCGCTTGGCCGACCGGCGCAGACGGCTGGCTTCGCGCCGGCGCGACCACCACGAGGATTTTTTCGTATCGGCGTCCGAGGTTGTCTCCAGCCACGGATGCTGGTTGTACGTCAGACCGTACCCCATTTCGGCGTCCGGCGTGAGCAACCCGGATTTGAGGGCTTGCCGATGCTGCATACACGTTAGGTAGCCGAAGATCGCAATCCCGATCAGCAAAAACTGTTCGCTGATCAGTCCCAGTAATCCCAAGCCGATCGCCCCAGCCATACCGACGAACGTGGCGACCAACGTGGCCCGATAAAACCCCACCCGCTTCCAGAGAACCACTTGCAACAGTCGTCCGCCGTCCATCGGAAACATCGGCACCAGATTGAACAGCAGAATCGTGTAATTGACCGACCAGACCACAATCACAACGTCGCGAAGGCTCCATCGGGAGACATCCACGGGTACCCCGAAAAGCCGAAACGGATTGAGCGGAACCGATCCAGAGAAACCGGCCATCAGGATCAACAACGTCCCGCACAGTGCACAAAAGACGATATTGACGGCGGGCCCGGCGGCGGTCGTGATAAACTGAGCGCGTGGAGTTTGCGGGGCGTCCACCGTGGCCAGCCCCCCCAACGGCCACATCAGCACGTCGGTGGCCTGCCCGCCGACCGACCGGGCGCCAAAGCAATGGCCGAATTCGTGGAGCACGATGACGACAAAGACCATGCTGCTGATGATGAGGCCCACGATGAATTGTCCCATCACCGCGTTCTGATAAAGGGTATAGGCCATCCACAGGAAAAAAAGCAGATGGACCCGAACGAAAATCCCCGCCCATCGCCCCAGCGAGAGCGACCAGTTGATCGGATTGTCACGATAATTCGTTTCCATTTTCGTCCTGCCGTCGGCGCGACGCTTCCGCCAAAATCGCTTTTTCTTCCTCGGTCAGACCGGCGACTCCGTGTTCCTTGATTTTATTCAGAATTTGATCCACGTCTTGGTCGAACGCGTTTTTTTCATGTGGTGAAGCCGATGGCGTCGCCGGGGAATGAAGCACTTTGACTTTGATTCGGCGGACGCCGTCGTTCCAAATCGTGTGGGATCGCCGAGACCAGAAGGCGTATCCACATCCGACCAGCAGACCGGCGAGATGTGCAGCGTCACCACCGGCATTCCAGCCTCGACTGAGCAGATTCATTACATAGTACACCAGAAATAATCCGGCGGCAGTTCGGATTTGCATCGGAAAGATGAACACGATCAATCGAATGCCGGGGAACAGAACCGCACAGGCGCCCAGAACGCCCAGCAGGCAGCCCGAAGCTCCGATAGCCGGCCGAGACGGCAACCAGCCGATGAGGTTCATCAACAGATAAAATATATTTCCGGCGAGACCGCATGTCGTGTAAAAAACGAAAAATTTCCACTTGCCCCAGAATTGTTCGAGATAGCGCCCCAGAAAATGCAAAGCCAGCATGTTGAAAAAAATATGTGCTGTGTTGGCATGCAGATATTGAGACGTGATCAGACGCCACACCTGACCGTGCAGGACGCCGGGGGTCCACATGGAACCCCATTCAAAGAGGGGAGCGTGTTTGGGGGTCGTGGTGATCGAATCAAGAAAAAAGACGACAACATTGATGATAATCAGCAGCGACGACAAGGAGAGATTTTTCGGGATCAACGCGTATTTGCGGCCCATCGTACGACCGTAGGCTTCTTCTGAGGCATAATCCCGGTCCTGCCAGCCCATGATTACTTCTGACTCCTGAATGATGAGTGCTGAGACAATGAGCGATGGAGGTAATACAGGCTCAGGGCGGCGATAGTTTTACCATCTTGTATCTGTCCGGTGGTCAGCATGTGCATCAACTGGTCGATCGGGAATATCTCGACCCGGATTTGTTCCGTCGCCTCGAGATTTTGTTGGCCCGGGGTCAAACCCTGCGCGACGAACAGATGCATCAACTCATTGCTGATTCCCGGCGTCGTGTAAAAAGAACCAAGCGGGTCCAGCGAATCGCAGCGATAACCCGTTTCTTCCTCAAGTTCGCGTCGAGCGGTATCACGTGGATCCTCTCCCGGTTCGAGCGTTCCGGCGGGGATTTCCAGCAATTCGCGTCGGACGACATGGCGGATGTTGTGAATCATGACGATTCGATCCTGATCCAGAAGAGGAATGACCGCCACGGCGCCATCGTGCAAAACCGCCTCTCGCGTATATGGACCGCGCTGTGGGTCGCCGTAATACCACCGCTGGACTCGAAATTTCCGCGTTTCAAGCAACGGTTCGATTCGGTTGGGTTCCGGTGCTTCGTTCATATGCAACTGATTATAGCCCCAGAACTTGGGGACGGCAAAAGCAGCCGTTTTCTTGAAACTATGTCGCTGAGAATCTATGATGGTCCGTGAATGAAACAGCGAATTGTCATTTTGGGTTCGACCGGATCGATCGGCCGAAACGCCCTGGAGGTCTTGCGCACCCTGCGAGATGAATTCGACGTGGTAGGACTGGCTGCCGGTTCGCGGTGGTCCGAGTTGGCGGATCAGGTGCGAGAATGGCGGCCCACTCATGTCGCGATTGGCCACGAGGAATTTGAGTCGCCTTTGCGACAGGCGGTCAACGGATGTGCGACGGTGTTCTCCGGCCCACAGGGGTTGGTCGAACTCGTCGAGCAATCCGGTTGCGACGTGGTACTGTCCGCCATCGTCGGAATTTCCGGGTTGCCGGCGACGATTCGCGCGGTCGAACTCGGCAAACGGGTCGCGATTGCCAACAAGGAAACGCTCGTGGCGGCGGGTTCGTGGATTACGCAACTGGCCCGGCGAAGCGGTTCCACTCTGATTCCGGTCGATAGCGAACATTCCGCCATTTTTCAAGCGCTTCATTTGGGCCTGCATGACGAACTGCACCGGGTTTATTTGACTTCATCCGGAGGCCCTCTGCGGACGTGGCCCATCGAAAAGATTTGTACGGCTTCGCTGGAAGACGTTTTGAACCATCCGGTTTGGGACATGGGGCCAAAAATCACGATCGACTCCGCCACCATGATGAACAAGGCGCTGGAAATCGTCGAGGCCCACTGGTTGTTCGGGATTCCACCCGACAGGATTGAAGTGCTGATTCATCCGGAAGCCGTAGTCCACTCGCTGGTTGAATTTTGTGACGGATGCCTGATCGCACAACTCGGAAGTCCGGATATGCGGATTCCGATTCAGTACGCCTTGACGTACCCGCGCCGGATGGCAAGGAGCGGTGCATCGCTCGATTTACGCAAAGTTCAGAGTTTTCATTTTGAAGCCCCGGACTTGCGCCGTTTCCCGGCGATAGAACTGGGATTTGAGGTGTTGCGACGGGGGGGGGTGGCCGGAGCGGTGCTCAATGCCGCCAACGAGGCGGCGGTCGAGGCGTACCGCTCGGGCCGGATACAATTTGGTGAAATTTATGATCGCGCGGCGTCCGCGCTGAGTGAATGCCCACGCGTCGAGGTTCCCACCTTGGATGATCTGGTGGAAGCCGATCGCTGGGCGCGAAGTGAGGTTACCGCATGTTTGAAATGTTAACGACTAATGGTCCATCAGCTTGGTTGCCGTTTTTGGCTCAGGAATGGATTTCGGCCACTGGAAACGTGGTGCTCGTCGTGCTCGGTTTTTCGCTCGTCGTGTTCGTGCACGAGCTGGGTCACTTTTTGGCCGCCAAGTGGCGCCAGGTTCGTGTCGAGCGATTCTCCGTCGGATTCGGACCTGAATTGCTGGGCTTCACGCGAGGGGAGACCCGCTATTCGTTTTGCGTGTTGCCTCTGGGCGGTTACGTCAAGATGCTCGGTCAGGAAGATTTCGAGATTGACAAGAGCGGCGAACTGGCGGTCAAGAACGATCCGCGATCCTTCACCAATAAACCGGTTTCCAGCCGAATGATCATCGTCACCGCCGGAGTCGTGATGAACCTGATTTTCGCCGCCCTGTTGTACGTCGTCGTGTACATGGTGGGCCGCGAAGAAATCAAACCCGTCATCGGCTACATCCTGCCCGAAACCCCCGCCGCCCGCGCGGGACTTACCGTGGGGGACCGAATCCTCTCGATCAACGGATCACACGTCAGCAATTTCGAGCAGGTGTTGATGGGGATTCGCTTGTCCGATCCGTTTTCGGAAATCACATTCGATATCGAACGCAACGGCCGGATTGTTCACGAGCGCATCCAGCCCGAAAAAAGCGAGATCGACGGTGAGGAAGTCTTGCGCGTCGGTTTCAATTTTGCCGACACTCCGGAAATTCAGTCCGCTTACCGTGGATATCTGAAACAAAAAACCTACCCGCTTCCGGGAGATGTCATCAAAAAAATCAACGGCACGGACGTCGGTTCCACCCGGGGTCAGGCGATCATGGATCTGATCCTGCAGGGGGCCGACAAACCCTCGACGGTCGAAGTCGAGCGAAAGGATCCATCGCATCCCGACAACCCGCCCAGTCTTGTCGAGTTTACTGTTCCCAAGTGGATTTCGTTTTTGCCACGCGAGGTCAACGGTCAGCCCTCCATGGATTTGCTCGGTTTGGTCCCTCGTGTTCGCGTGATGGGCATCTATACCGGCAGTCGGGCCGAACAGGCAGGATTGATCGAGGGGGATATCATCGTGGGATGGGGGAGCGTTCGGCTGCCCACGATCAACGACATCGTGTCTTCCCTCGATCGATATCCCGAGATGGATATCCCGGTTCGCGTTTTACGCGACGGAGCAGAGCTTCGCGAACCGTTGTATTATCGCCCGATGCGATTAGATCCTCAACGCAAACTCCGACCGGCCAATCGGGTCGGATTCGAACTCGACGCCATCGAGCAGGATCGTGTCGTAGTTGCAGACGTGTTGCCGGAAGTCTCGGAAAAATCAACCGCCGCCGCAACCGCCGGTTTGAGCAAAGGGTGTCGCATCATCACCGTCAACGGCGAATCCATTTCCGGCTGGGCGGATTTGGCGGAACGTTTCAAAAAACTCTCCGGAACCGAGGTCGAACTCAGTTACCTCCCTCCGGATCGGACCGAATCGCCCATGACCACGAAGATGAACATCCCCCGATGTATCTCGGGGGTTTTGGGCATTCCCCCGTTCGCCCTTTCCTATCAAAGCGTGACGTTCCTGCTGGACGGCCAAACCGACGTCCTCGTTCGATCACCGGACGGGAAAGAGGATTATCGCCCGGCGATTCAACCGGCTGCGATCGAGTATTACCTGAAGAGCAAAATTGGTCAGGAAGTGTCCTTCACGTTTCGTGACGCTGGCGGCGAGGTCGTCACCCGGTCGCTCCTGATCACTCCCGACCTCACGGATCCGTGGTATCGACGCGTGTTTTATCAAATCCCGTTGATCCAGACCAAACCCGCTACCTTTATGAACCGCAAGACCAATCCGCTTGACGCGATTCGGGCGGGGGTGCTTCAGGCGGAATATGACGTTCGCAACGTCTATGTGTTTTTGCGTCGGGTGATTTTCACACAATCCGTCAGCGCCAAGGGCATGTCGGGCCCGATCGGAATCATGTATCACGGTGCAAAGGCCGCCCATCGAAGCATGATAGATTTGGTGTTGTTGATGGCGATGATCTCCGCCAGTTTGGCTGTGTTCAACTTTTTGCCGTTGCCTCTTTTGGATGGGGGGTTGATCGTGTTTTTGATCATCGAGTGGATTAAGGGTTCGCCCGTCAGTTTGCGCGTTCAGGTCGCCACTCAGATGATCGGAATGTTCTTGTTTGCAGGATTGTTTTTGTATGTGACGTTCAACGATATTACACGGATATTCTTTTGACGCATGCCGCCGATGAGCTCCTGCGCAAAAAGCGAAAAACATGATTGAGCGGACCCGATATTTTTTTCTATCTTCTTGTTTCCTTTTGTTTTTGGATTCGCTTGGCGGTTGTGTCGCCACGGGTGGATCGATTCGCGAGCGGATGACGAACGAGGATCCAGCGATACGGATTCGGGCGATCGGCGACGTGGCAAAGGCGGGGGATTCATCGCTTCTTCCGGACGTGGTGGAGCGGCTGGACGACGGAGATTCCGCCGTTCGGATGTATGCGATTGTGGCGCTCGAAAAAATGACCGGAACGCGACTGGGATATTCCTATGCCGACCCACCCTCGAAACGCACCCGCGCGATATCCGCCTGGAGGGATTATGTGTCGTCGAAACCTGTTGCGATGCCTGCGGAATCGTCCGATTGATCGCATTACGAGAAAGAGTCTATGATTCCTCCCCGCACATCCAGTTCGCTCATCCATCAGGTGCACCACACGCCTGCTGCCGTGACGGTTGCACTGACCGGGGAATTCACCCATCAGCAGGTTCCCGGTATTCATGCGGAACTGGTACGAATCTGTGAACAACGACCCCCGCGATTGGTCGTGGACCTTTCGGGCGTGACCCATCTGGATTCCTCCGGCGTCAGTGCGCTGGTGGAGATTTATCGCCGACTCAATCGTTACGGGGGCGAGATTCGTTTGGCGGGCATGAATTCAATGGTGCGCGGCATTTTTGAAATCACCAAACTGGATCAGATTTTCAGCATCTTTTCGACGTCGGACGAGGCACTCAAAGCATGACCGACGCCCCCGAATCACCCACGCCCCCTCATTCCATTTCTCCGATTTGGCGGGCCCTTGCTGCACTGGGCCGCGCAGGAGACCATGCGTTGGGTTTCGCGACGGGTGTGGTTCGGAGCGTGGGAGGGATGTCGTATTTGATCGGGGACACGATTCGGTGGATGGCGATTGCGCTGTTCACGCGTCGAATCAAATTCAATCGTTCTACTTTATATGCCCAGATGACGCGCGTCGGGG
>CAIVHJ010000254.1 GCA_903905665.1 uncultured Phycisphaerales bacterium | reverse complement strand
GTACAAGTTTGCGAATCGGGGGATATCCCCCAACGCTGTCGCGAACTGGCGACGATCGCCATACCAAAACTGTTCGAGGCCAGTGAACACGGTGCGAAGCAGCCGAATGGTTCACCAGGTCCGAAATTTTGGGCTGCGGCGAAAGCGGTTAAACTCGCGCGTCTTGGCTCGGAGGCACAACTTTTTTCCCGCCGTGAGCCTGTTGCCACGTTGCGGAAACAGGGTGTGACCGATTACCAGATCGCGGCTCACATCTACGGAAATCGGGGTGTGGGGCCGTTCATGACTGCGGAGGGTGGTCCAGACGTTGCTTTGCTCGACCAAGAATCTGCGACTCCCTATTCCGTCATTCCGCAGGATTGGATCCCCGATTGGGAAAAGTCGGCTTTCGAAGATCGGAAAAAAAAGCTCGCGAATTCGTTGTCGGTGTATGACAAGCTCCGGGAGGGGACCAAGTACGAAGATCCCGAATCGATCGAAGACCTCCTTCGCTCGAAAGCGTTCATCCAGCAGATCCAGAAGGTCAAACACGCCACGCGCGCCGAAATCCTGCAGGTGGCTCGTACCATCGGCGTCGAGGCCATTGACGGGCCGGGGTACGTTCCTTCGATCGAGGATTACTCGTTAGTCCCACAGTCGGAAAATTCCGTCGATCAGTCTCGACAGACGATTACCGACGAACTGAAGGACGCAGCGATTAAAATCTACACCGCGTCGAACGGATCAAAAGGCGCTGCTGAGATTGCCAGCGAACTACGGTCGAATGGTCACGAGTCCGCAACTACCCGCTCAATTGCCGCGTATTTGACACAATATCGACGGCACAGCACGACTCAGGATCAGGCCGAAAATTCGATTGAGGAGTGACGGGCATGCCGAAAAAGGCTGTCAAACATATTAAAGCGAACGGTTCTTCAATTAACGGCAACAAATCAGGGACTGCGGGAAAAACAAAGCGCAGTAACCTGAAGCCGTACGAGCCAATCGCGGAACATCTCCGCTGGTACGAGATGTACGCCATCGAGCACAAGTCGTATCGAGTTATTGGCCGCGAGGTAAACCGAACTTGTGCAACAGTTTTTGCGGCCGTAACAAAAGTTTCCGCATGGATGCGTCTGCGATCATTCGATCGGATCGTCGAGTACCGGGACCGTCAGACTGAGACGCTAGAAGCCGTGGTTCAAAAGTCTCTCAGACAGTTTGAAAAGTCGATTGGAGAACACGAGATTCGCACCGTTCGCGAGTCAGTATCGGGTCCAGAAATCACGGTCAGGACCGAATCGCTGAATGGAAACCCGGCGTATCTGTCGCAAGCCATCACCGCCATGGCAGAGATTCGAAAAATCTGGGGAGTCGATAAAGCGCAGAAGATCGAGGTCACGGAAAATTCTGCTCGCGGTGATGGGCTGGGGCGAGTCGACGGGATGAGCAGATCGGAGGCGCTCGAGGCTCGTGCCGCATCGCTCATTGAGATGGCCAAGCTCGCGAAGACTGTCGAGGGAAGCGAAAAATAGCCAATGATCATCGTCGAAGATCCCGAAACAAAAGATCTTGCCTATTACAATTTCATGCCGCGTCCGGACCAGCCGGAACGGCACGACCAGCAAACGTCATTCGCTCGGAGCAATCACGAGGGAGTGACGTTTTTGTTGGGTGGCAACGGGGCTGGGACTACGACGCTGGCACTGTACAAGGCCGTCGATTTTATCCTGCGGACTCCCCCGCCACGACGTGATACTCCGTTCTGGATTCTCGCCGAATCGTACGAGCAGACGATGAACGTC
The DNA here is from genome assembly GCA_903905665.1 of uncultured Phycisphaerales bacterium. Taxonomy (GTDB): domain Bacteria; phylum Planctomycetota; class Phycisphaerae; order UBA1845; family CAIVHJ01; genus CAIVHJ01. The sequence goes on along the minus strand of CAIVHJ010000254.1, from coordinate 1,440 downwards.
TGCTGGAAGGAAAAGCTGCACAATCAGGGGCACCTACCGCCACAGGAAATCGATTGGGAGAGAATCCGGTGGTACAAACCGAACAACGATTGGCCGTTCGCCGTCCCCCTGAAGGAGTCTCGTGCAAACCCCGGATGCAACTGGCAGATTGTTTTCAAGTCGTACGACCAAGGCCGGGCCAAGATGCAGGGAGAATCAATCGGCGGGTTCCTGTTCGTGGAGCAGTTCCCATGGGGAATACTCGAGGAGGTGATGCGAGGGTGCCGCGAGTACTCGTTCGCTGGGAACAAACTCGCGGAATTCACGCCAGTCGATCCCGCGCTGTCAGCCAGACTGCAGGACATGGAGGAATCTGGCGATCTCCCGCCAGGGTGGGCGATTTATCGAGCGAATACAGAATGCGCCATGGAAGCGGGACACGTTTCCCAGCAGTGGTTCCATCAGTTTTTCGGCATGATCCCCGATGCGATGCGGAAGGTCCGCATGATGGGTTTATGGGGCGGATTCGAGGGGGCGATCTATCCCGAGTTTGATTCAGCCGTCCATTTCCTACCCGACGATTGGGACCTCTCGCCGGGCTGTCATCACCGTAGGATGATTGACTGGGGTTTTGGTGTCGACAATGCGTTCGTTTGCCTCTGGGGGGCACGCAACGGGGCTGGACAGTGGTTTATTTATGACGAGTACTACTCGACCGAGACTCGTTACACAGTGGTCGATCACCTCAAGGCCATTTCGGATCGTCAGTTTTGGCCGGATAATCCTTACTATGGTGTGACGTGGGCAGACCCAAGCAATCTCAATTGTCATCGGATCGCAGCGAGATTCAGCGAGTACGCGCCGGGTTACGAGTCGATCAACGTCCAGGCCGCGAACAACTCGGTAGACGAGGGTATCGAGCACATCAAGTGGATGCTGAAGCCAGATCCCGCATTGGCCGGCGTCGACGGCAAGCCACAGCCTCGAGTATTGATCGACCGGCACGCTTGCCCAAATCTCGTGCGGGAAATGCGGAGTTATCGCAAAATCCGCAGCAACAAAATGGGGCTCAATCCAAGAGACGCTCCGGACCAGGTTTTAAAATCAGGCGACCACTCGCCTGATGCACTGCGGTACGGATTGTTTTCCGAAGCCTCAATGTCTGGTATAACACCTACCACGATCGCGAGAATGCACTCGCCACAGCGTCACGGTGTGCAGATCGACAGTTCGAGACTTAAGAAAAAACCGAGGAGGGCCAGCAAATGAGCATGGATTTCGAAGCGATGATCGAAAACCAAGCGACCGGAAATCACCAAGTTTTCGTCACGAATAAGACCAGTCAACCGAAATTCGATTTTATTGATTGTATGGAAGCAATCAAAAGCCGTCGCCAAACTTTCCTTGCGGTTGAGAAGATTGCGATTGTCTGCAGTCAGGTTGAGATTCGTGAAATCAAGG
>CAIVHJ010000253.1 GCA_903905665.1 uncultured Phycisphaerales bacterium | reverse complement strand
TCGAAAAACAGGAGATGACGACCTATGCCGCCGTCTCGCAGATCGCCAAGAAACTCGGACGAAGCCCTCGCGACATCGGCTACGCCGGACTGAAAGACGCGAACGCCGTCACCCGTCAGACATTCAGTCTCGAACACGAAGACCCCGAGCGAATTCTCCAACTGGAACTTCCGCACATCCGCATTCTTTGGATCAATCGCCACACGAACAAAATCAAACTGGGTCACCTGCGGGGGAATCGCTTTGAAATCAAAATCCGCGATGCAGCTTCAGACGCCCATGATTGTGCCGATGCGATTCTGAAAATTCTGAATCGCAGAGGGGTGCCCAATTACTTCGGCGAACAACGATTCGGGACCGGCGGGACCAACGCGCTGGTCGGACGAGCGATATTGTGCGGTGAGTTTGAGAGCGCCGTTCGGCTGATTGTCGGTGAGCCGACTCCAAAAGATCGGGAGGACGTTGCCCAGGCGCGCCGACTTTTTGCCGACGGGGACTATGCACGAGCCGCCCAAACTTGGCCCCATTTTTTTCGGGACCACCGGCGGTTGTGTCAAACGCTGGTCCAGTCGAAGGGAAATTTCCAAAAAGCCTGGTGGGCAGTGAATCCTGATCTTCGGCGATTGTATTTGTCGGCCCTGCAAAGCGATTTGTTCAATCATGTCGTCGCGGCGAGGATTCAGTCGCTCAATCGAGTGATGGTGGGGGATATGGCTTATAAGCACGTCAACGGGGCCTGTTTTCGTGTTGAAAACGTGGAAGCGGAACAACCGCGATGCGATGCTTTTGAGATTTCCCCGACGGGTCCGATTTTCGGCAGTCGAATGACGCCGACCACGGATGAACCCGGCCACATCGAATCGCAGGTTTTATCCGATTCCGGCCTGACCCTGGATCATTTTGGTCGTCCTGACGGCGCCAAACTCAAAGGGGAACGGCGACCGCTGCGGATTCCTCTTTTGGATGTGCGATTTCACGACGCGACCGATCATCGCGGAGCGTATGGACTTATCGAATTTTCGCTTCCTTCGGGTTGTTATGCCACGAGCGTACTTCGTGAGATTATGAAAAACGACCGTCGCACGGATTCTCCATAATCAATAAAATGGAACCCATGACATCGCACGACATTCAGGATCGGCTTCGCCGCCTTCCGGCGGTGGGACAACTTCTCAACGATCCCACGGTTGGTGAGTGGTTGAAAAATTTTTCCGTTTCACAGGTCACGGAATCTCTGCGACGGGCGGTGGACGTACATCGCCAGCGCATCCTGAACAACGAAATTCATGAAATCCCGAGCGTCGAATCCATCGTGAAACTGGCTGAAACCCTGCTGGTCCAAGTCACGCAACCCTCGCTGCGACGCGTGATCAATGCGACGGGTATCGTGCTTCACACGGGATTGGGGCGAGCACCCCTGTCCTGGGCCGCTCTCGATGCCATTCAACAAACCGCTGCCGGATATTGCAATCTGGAATACGATCTGACGACCAGCGAAAGGGGACACCGGACAGCGCATGTTCGTGATTTGCTGTGTCGTCTGACCGGCGCGGAAGACGCCACCGTCGTCAACAACAATGCCGCCGCGACTTTGCTTGTATTGAAGGCCGTTGCTCACCATTATCCCGACGGGTCTCGTCGCTATCGCCAACGCAACGTGATCGTCTCGCGCGGACAATTGGTGGAGATTGGCGGGTCGTTCCGACTGCCGGAGATCATGAAAGAAAGCGGCGTCACATTGAAAGAAGTCGGAACGACCAATCGAACGCGCCTGAGCGATTACGAGCAGGCGATCGACGAACGGACCGCCGCCCTCATGCGCGTTCACACCAGCAACTATCGCATTACCGGTTTTTCTGAAGAAGCTTCGATCGAACAGTTGACAGAGTGCGCCCACCGACATCACCTGCCCGTGATCGACGATCTGGGCAGTGGAGCCATGCTGCAAATCGGAGATGAACCGCTGGTGAAAGACAGTGTGTCCGCCGGCGCCGATTTGGTTTGCTTCAGCGGAGATAAATTACTCGGCGGACCGCAGGCAGGAATCATTCTGGGTAATACCGTGCTTGTTCAATGGATTGAAAAGAATCCTCTGATGCGAACCTATCGGGTGGACAAGATGGTTCTTGCGGCACTGGAATCAACCCTGCGTCTCTATGAGGATCCCGAACGTGCGCACCGTGAGATTCCTGTTTGGGCGATGCTTTGTCAGCCCATTGAGCAAATCCACGACCGAGCCAATCAATTGGCGGCTGCTTTAAGTAGGGTGGGCACTGCCCACCAGTTATCTGTAGAGGTGGTCGAAGATGTGTCGTATGCCGGAGGCGGATCGCTGCCCACACAAAAATATCCGACGTGGACGGTGCGATTGCGTCACTCGATCTTGAGCGCCGACGAACTCGCACAGCGCCTGCGCCGATCCGACCCACCCATCATCGTTCGCATTCACAAAGATCAAGTGATTTTCGATTGTCGAACAATGCAGGATGATGAATTATGCTTTATTAACAAGAATCTGCATAGAGAAATTTCGTGTACTGGGCGAACCAATGGCAGTTGAGACGTTGTTCAATCTTTACGCTAAAAATTTACATCTTCATTGTCCTGATGTCGAAGATGGTTTTGCCTGTTTCATTTGCCGAACAGGTTTCTTACGAAACGAACTCGACAAACTTTCGCTTGCGCACATTATCCCCAAGGCGATTGGTGGCAAAACAAAAACATTATTGTGCAAGAAGTGTAATCACACAATAGGTTATTGGTACGACTCAGAAGCCGTTAAAGAGGTTCACACCCGTCGGTTTCCTTTGGGAACCGAAAAAGAAATGAAAGCAAAACTTCAGATACAAGATACGCAGATACCAACCAAGGCATGCCATAATCAAAACGGATTCAACATCAACATCCAACAGAATTCACCTGAAAGACTCAAGCATTTCAAAGAGATTTGGACTGATCAACAGGTTGCAGGCAGTACCATAAAACTTGAATTCGAACCAATCAATGGAAAGTGGCGAGATTTTGCTTATATATGTTCATCTATGTTGGCGATGTTTCGTACCTTCGGCTATGAGTATGTTTTTCATAGATGTGCAAGATCAATTCGCGAGTATTTAGAACGCGGCTTAAATGGGAAAACAACAGAACAAGCTCCATCTATTATCTCTCGGATATCATTCAATTCAGCCAATTTAATGAAGACAGACCCTGATCTGTTAGACAATAAACGCGACTACCAAATATGGCTTGTGACGCTGAGAGGAATGCATTGCTTGGGCGTTTATATGCCCCAATTAGATCATGCTTGTGTATTGCTGCCGGGATTAGATCAAAATTCAGCTCAGTCATATCTAAATTTGTTTACGCTAAATCGTGATGAAACAGAACAGATGATGGCAAAACGATTGTCTTTCAAGGTCAATTTTGCCAGTTATGAACAGGGCTTGTGCTCCATGATATGGGGTAATTATATAAGTTGCGATGAAAGCATGTAGCATACATAGGGAGTGTCCGGGCGCCTGGTGGGCTCCGCGGCCTTCAAAGCCGTCGAAGGGTCGCAGACGCGGCTCTTGGTGGGTTCGATTCCCATCCACTCCCGTGCCGGGATTGTCGGCATTGCACCGTTGAGCGGTGGATTAAAGAATAGAATTGTTGTGTGTTGATGGTGAAGAAGATCAATAAGCGCAATTGGCGTGACGCGGAGGAGACCAGGAAAAATCTTGCCTGTTGGTTCACCCGTCCTTCTCGCGAGCAAATGGAAACATTACCAATCGGAGTCCTGTGGCTATGATTTTCATGATGCAGATATTACTGATCGTGGGGGGTGTGGGACTCCCGTCGCAATCCGCATGGGACGATGAACCGCGCCGGGTCGAATTCACGACATCCGATGGTGTGCAAATCGTCGGCGACTTTTATCTTCCCAAAAAACCGGTCGAAAAACTACCCGCCGTCATTCTGTTGCACATGTATGATTCCAACCGTCGTGCCTGGGACACGCTCGCCCCCGAACTGCAGAAGGCGGGTTTGGCGGTTTTGGCCATCGATCTGCGGGGTCATGGAGAAAGCATCCAGCCGGCGAATCTGCAACTCGAAACGAAGGCCAAAAACCGCGATGCCAAATTGTTTCAAAACATGTGGAAAGACGTCGAAGCCGCCTACCGCTGGCTCGCACGCCGACCCGAAGTGGATCCCTCGCGACTTGCGATTGTCGGCGCCAGCGTCGGTTGCAGCGTCGCACTCGACTATGCTGCGCGCGACAAGTCCATCGACCTGCTGGTGTTGCTCTCTCCGGGAGTCAATTATCTCGGCCTCGATTCCACCGCCGACATCCGAAAATATGCCTACCGCCCTATCCTGATGCTCTCACCGCTCGATGAATGCCCGACTCATTCTGAGGCGCTCATCGACATGATGCTGAGCAACGCACGCCAACAGTTTCCCGACGAAATTTCGCTTCTGGAAAAACCCAAGGCACAATCTCTGACCGAGGATGGCATCGATGTGCAGCGGTTCTATTTGAAGGTCGATCGAGCTGTCAACTTTGATGCCCGATGTTACGCTCGTCCCAACATCCACGGCACGCAGATGTTCGGGTAAATCCCGAAACTGGAGACCCAAATCGCCGACTATCTCAAATCAAGCCTCGGCGGGCCTTCCAACGACAACGAAAAAGTCTATGCCAGCATGAACAGCGACGTGTACCATCATTCCGGCAGTGGTGCGATCAACAATATCAGCCCTGAAAACTTGCGCGTCTTCAGCAACGCGCACGAAGCAGAGGAACGCGGACTCCGTCCTCCCAAGCATTAACTGCGAAGATCATTTCACGGTGGAAGAATGAATTGGAAACACGACTCAGGCAGGTATGAACGTCCCCGGCAGGAGTTGAACCTGTAACCTTTGGCTCCGGAGGCCAACGCTCTATCCAATTGAGCTACGGGGACTCGATCACCAACAGCCCAATGCGTTTTGCCCATCGCTAGGCACTCTGAGATCATCCCATGAGTGAGCAATCTTCACAATACGCGCCACTTTTTGGTCATTTATATTGCATTTGCACACCAAACACTGAATTCATCGCACCAGAAAAACCCGTTTTTCAGCATTGAGAAACCACTCAAAAAACAGCCAAAAAACGCCCAAATCGTCCATAACCCGTTTTCACCAAAGAAATTATATCATTTCACAAAAATTATCAACATACCCATATTCTCCAAAAACGAATTGATGTCCCACAATTACTGGTAATCAGGATAAAGTTTCAGAATGCCAACGACCGATAACTGAAGCGTTGGGACGGTTATCGGTCCTAACATTGAAAACGGCATTTCACAGATGGATGTCGTGGTCACGGAAGGGCAAACGCCACAATCCTGGTCAAGGATTACCACGGGCTCCACGACAAAAAGGGCATTTCACATGAGAACCATCGCCATTGTGAATCAGAAGGGCGGTTGCGGTAAAACTACGATTGCCATCAACCTGGCAGCGTGTTTGGCGCAGGAAGGTCGGCGCACACTCCTGGTGGACATGGATCCCCAGAGTCACTGTTCGCTGGGTTTGGCAGTTCTTGAAGAACAGATCGAGTACAGCGTGACCGACGTGTTGCTTCAGGATCATCCACAGGGTCCCGTCGAATTTGAGCACGCCATCTGGAAAATTTCATCGAACTTCGATCTGCTCCCGTCTTCGATGGGGTTGATTCGATTTGAAACCCTGATGGTCAATGCTGAAAAGCGCGATTTGCGTTTACGACAGGCGCTCGAACTATTGTCCAACCGTTACGATTACTGCATCATCGACTGCCCGCCTCACGTGGGATTGCTCACCTACAACGCGCTCCGCGCGTCGCAGGAAACCATCATTCCCGTCGAAACGGGTTACTTTTCGCTTCAGGGGCTTGAAAAGCAGATACAGACCATCAACGATCTGAACCAGCGGACGGGGGATCGGGTACGCATTCTGGTACTGCCGAACGGTTACGACGTACGAACCAAGCTCGCGCGCGAAATTCTCAACGAACTCAAACGCCAACACAACGGGTTGATGTTGAAATCGTATATCAATTTCAACACCAAGCTCAAGGAAGGCGCGAGCGTGGGTCAGCCGATCACCGAGTACGATCCTTCCAGCGTGGGCAACAGGGATTTCACGCGTCTGGCGCGGGAATTGACCGAGATGGAGCAACCGCATCCGCTGCATGAGGATCTGTTGCTTCAGGCGAATCGTTTGGCGGAACGGGCGGAACAATTGCTCGCCACGCGATCCGTTTTGATTCCAGGTACGAACCGGGCTTCCCAGCCCGAACCATCGCCGAGCCGCCCCAAACAAGCGATTCCACCCAAACCGAGTCATGAGGACATTCAGGAAAAAATTGATCAGATTTACGGCGTTCGGAGGATTCCCGACGGCGTGGAAATCAACACGCAGCTTCCGGGCGCGAGGCAGGTTTTGATCGCAGGTGATTTCAACAACTGGTGTCCGAAAGACAGTCCGATGGCGCGGCGGGGCGACAACGGGCATTTCAGCGCCCGACTTGCGTTGGCCCCCGGACACTACTGTTATCGGCTGGTGGTGGATGGTCGCTGGCAACAGGACCCCTGCAACAACCAGCTGGAAATGAACGAATTCGGTGAGGTAAATTCTGTCGTCGAGATCGCATAATGAACCCAGCGGAGTCGTGGAACATTCGGGAACTGGCGGATTTGATCCTCGGTCCCAGTGATCAGTCCGGCGATTCTTCTCCTGTTTCCGCGACGCCGGCAGTATCGAACCCAGCGGAATCTCCACCTTCTTCACAATCTTCGCAAGCCCGGGCGATTATGGTTCTGGTCCCGCCCGGGCTTGATTCCATTGAATGCGTTTCCTCGCTCGCTGATTACTGGTCGAATCGCGGTGAGACCGTCGCGGTTTTCTGGGTCGGTCAGGCGGGGATCAAGGTGGGTCTGTTCAATTGCAGTCGTCAGGTGGCGTGGGCGCACGAGATGATCGACGCATTGCAGGACGGCCGCGATCTCGAAATCCCGCAGCGCATTCACCAATCGGTTCGGCGGTTCGTCTGGGCGGTCACGCTTCCGACACCCCAGGATGCCGTTCCGATGTTCGATGCCATCCAATCCACGTGCGTGGTCATCGACCCCACGAAAGACCAGTTGATTCAGGGATATCAGATATTCAAAACGCTCGCGCAAAGCAATCCGGACCGGCGGTGGTCTTGTTTCGTTTTCAACGCGACTTCGGCAATTGAAGCCACCGACGTGGCGGCCCGCCTCCAAAAAGCTGCCGACCAGTTCCTTCATCAGAAAATCGCTTTCGAGGGTTTCAGTGTCGAACAAAGTTGGCCGACTTCCAACCTGATTGCCGAAACTCTGATTGCGAACCGCGACCCCGAACGACTGTCCCGTTTGATCCGCTCGTTGCTCCAAACGGCCAGCACCGCCGTCGAGGAATACCCCCAGGAGGATGCTTCAACCGACGACGATTCCGATGAATCGCCCACGAGTTCGAGCAAACTGCCCATCGTTCGACTGCTTCCCATCGACCAGCCGATCCAAAGCGTCGCACAGATGGACGAACTGATCAGTCACCATCTTCACGAACTTTGCCACGACGCCGTCGATTCGTTTCCTGTTTATACGTCTCCTTTGCGGGGTTGTACGTTCCGCTGGATTCGGCGCAAGCACGGTGCGCGGTCGATGATGGTGTCCACGCTTGAAACTCCGACGGGGGTGATGGAATGCGCCGCTTCGCAACTTTATCCGTTGCAGCGCGACGACGAAATCATCGTCATCGCAGCCAACGTCGGTAGCGAGTATCGCAAAGCCGCTCAAATCATGAACGCACGCATGAGGCTGCTCGAAGTCGCCCAGCTCCCTCCTCATGACGGTTCCGCCCTCGTCTTCAAAGATGTCACCTACGCCGTTGCGTAAAACACAGCGGCATTTCCGATATCCCTGCGCCGTATCTGCAATTTTTTCGCAGTGATTTTTGAAGGGATCGGTTTTATTCCGTTTCTGGGTTTTGTTGGGGACTACCCGTGTCGCTTTCGTCCGACGGGGTTCGATCGGCCGACGAAGCGGTGGCGGACGAGGCAGCGGCTGTAAGATCGTCGGGTGTGAGTTGTCCGAGTGAGTTCTGGGTGAACGGAACGACGATGTAGTTCTCCGCGCGGCCGCCGGTTGAAACGTGGTCGCGAGCGAGTTGGAACGAATCATTTTGCAATCGGGAGTCAATGCTGGTTTGGGTCAGCCAACCCGTGACGGTCGCCACGTCCTCCAATCCAAGCGTTTGCAGCGGATTGCCCCATTTGACGTAATCCACCATGGACACGCGATCGAGCTGATTCCGCGACGTCGCTCCCGTGAAATCGTAAAGTCCGATTTCATCCGCGGTGGTCCCCACCTGCAACGTGACCACCCCATTGGCGAGGCTTGAGTCAAATGTCCCGCCCAGCTGAAAGACCAGAATGGAATTGGATGTCATCACCCGGCCTTCCAATTCCTTCTCACCCGTGCATTGATCCACCTTGCAAAACGCCCAGTTGTCCAGTTGAATCTGCAACCCGCTGGGATTGTAAATTTCGACAAACGAGTTCGTTCCGTCGTTGGCAACTTCAGTGATAACGAGGTCCCCTACGCCGGCGGGTTGTCCGTTCTCCTGAAACAACGTCGGTAGCAGGGGGATCACGGTATTTAGCGCGGTGAAAAAAAGATTGAGCAGGTCAACATAGACCCCCTGAAGTCGCGTCGGCTGGTCGTGCTCGGCCTGAGTTTGGGTGATATTTACCCCACCCAGCGCTTTTTGGATCCAGAGACCTGGTGCTCGGCCCGTCACTGCCGCAGCCTTGGCGTTTTTGTCCACGGCTTTAGTCTGCTCGGTCGTGGTCGTCTGCTGGGCCAAAACCCCCAGCGGACAGCACCCGATCAATCCCATCATCACCCAAACGATCCATCGACGATTTTTTGATGACTTCATGACGCCGCTCCATGGCTCAACGCACACTCAGTGTTTCAACAAACCCCGCGCACAAAAGTTTCCAAACGTCCCGTGTTTTTATCGTTCTACAATAATATACCCACTTGGGCACAATAAGATTCGACGATTTTGGAGTTTCATCATGATTCGATCTGAGAAGTGGGCCCAAAATCCTCCGAGGGCGATTGCGGTTCATCCGGCGGAGAATCTGTGATTTGTTCAGACGACTCGGCGGAACTTTCTGGGGCGCTTGGAGATTCTGTCTCTATCGCCGATTCGCCATTGCCGTTTTCCTCTGGTGCAATTCGAGTGACGGCGACAAGTTTGTCTCCTTCGTCGAGGCGGATCATGCGTACCCCCTGGGTGGCGCGGCCGATTTCCCGGACTGCCTCCAGCGACGTACGAAGCAGGATTCCCTTGGCGGTGATCATCATCAATTCATCATTGTCGTTCACGCATTTCAACGCCACCACCCGACCATTGCGCTCCGTGGTCCTGATGTTGATCACCCCTTTGCCGCCGCGACGAATCAGACGGTATTCATCGACGCTCGTTCGTTTACCGTGCCCGTTTTCACAGACGGTCAGCAACGATGTCCCCGTCTTGACCACCGCCATGTCCACGACGCGATCCTCCCCCTCCAAATCCATCCCGATGACTCCCCGCGCCGTTCTCCCCATCGCACGAACGTCACCCTCCTTAAATCGAATCGCCATCCCGTCACGGGATCCAAGAATCACTTCGTCCTGTTCCGTGGTCTGTCCCGCTGCGATCAACTCGTCGTCGGGATCCAGCGTGATTGCGATGATGCCCGTCGATCGGACATTTCCAAACGCACTGAGCGGCGTTTTTTTGATGATTCCCTTGGTGGTGGCGAACAGTACGAAGTTTTCCGTAAAAGCCTTGACCGGAAGCACGGCGCGCAACGTCTCGTTGGCCTGAAGGTTGATCAAATTGGCGATGGATCGGCCGCGCGCGGTGCGCACCATGCTGGGAGTGTCATAAACCTTCAGCCAGTACACCCGACCGCGCGACGTGAAGAACAACAGGTAATCATGGGTGCTCGCGACGAAGATATCCACCAGATAATCGCCCTCGCGCGCGTCGCTGCCCCTGACGCCGCGTCCGCCCCGTCCCTGTTTGCGATACGTATCGATGTCGGTCCGCTTGATGTAACCCTCGTGACTGATCGTGACGATGACCTGTTCGTCGGGAATCAATTGTTCGATCGAGATATCGGCGACATCCGTGGAAATTTCGGTCCGTCGCTTGTCGCCGTACCGCTCCTTCATTTCGTAAAGGTCCTCACGGATGATGTCGAGCACCAGCCGCTCGTCGTTGAGAATGGCTTCGTAGCCTTCGATTTCCTCCATGACCCGGCGGTATTCCGTGCCCAGTTTTTCGATTTCCAGACCGGTCAGGCGTTGCAGTTGCATCGACAAAATGGCCTCCGCCTGAACCTGGGTGAGGAATTGATCGCCGGATGTCGTCCGTTCGACAAAAGCCTGCGGCAAAATTCGTCGAAGCGTTTCATGTTCGAGCAGGCGCAACGGTTTGGCCATCAAAGATTCCCGGGCCGCTTTCGGATCGCTCGCCTTCCGAATCAAAGCAATGATCTCGTCGATATCGCTCAGGGCCAGAAGCAATCCTTCGAGGATATGCGCGCGTTGTTTGGCTTTACGCAACAAAAAAATCGTCCGACGGCGAATGACTTCTTTGCGATGGAGGATGTGTAGCTCGATCAGTTGTTTGATGTTCAGTGTGCGGGGTTGCCGACCGGTCAGCGCGATGTTGACCACGTAGAACGTGCTTTGCAGGGGCGTATATTGATACAGTTGGTTGATGACGACGTCTTCGTTGGCTTCCCTGCGAAGTTCGACTTCGATGCGAATGGGATTTTTTCGGTCCGAGGCGTCGTTGACGTCGGCGGCATCCTTGAGGTGACCGCTCTTGATGTGCTCGGCAATTTTTTCCACCAGCGTCGAACGCAAAACCTGATACGGAATCTCCGTGATCACGATTCGTTTCTTGCCGCCCTTGGCCTCTTCAACAGCCAACCGACCCCGCAGCACAATCGCGCCTCGTCCCGTACGATACGCTTCTCGAATTCCACGCTGGCCGCAAATGACTCCCCCCGTTGGAAAATCCGGCCCGGGCAAGACTTCGAGCAGTTCGTCAATTGACACGTCTGGGTCGTCGATAACGCGGAGGATGGCATCGACGATCTCACTCAGATTGTGCGGAGGAATACTGGTCGCCATTCCCACGGCGATTCCCGTCGAACCGTTGACCAGCAAATTGGGAAACTTGGATGGAAGGACCGTCGGTTCGGTTCGGGTCTCATCGTAGTTGGGCTCAAAATCGACGGTTTCCAGATCAAGGTCTTCGAGCATATCCACTGCTGCGGCGGTCATTCGGGCTTCGGTATAGCGCATCGCCGCCGGTGGATCCCCATCAACCGAACCAAAATTCCCCTGACCGTCCACCAGCATATAACGCATGTTCCAGGGTTGTGCCAGTCGCACCAGCGTGGGATAAATCACCTGCTCACCGTGGGGATGATAGTTTCCAGACGTGTCACCGGAGATTTTGGCACATTTGCGATGCTGAGATCGGGGACCAAGGTTCAAATCATTCATCGCCATCAGGATGCGCCGCTGCGACGGCTTGAGACCGTCCCGAACGTCCGGCAACGCCCGTGACATAATGACGCTCATCGAATACGTGAGATAAGAGTCCGATAACTCATCGACGATCGGCTGTTCAATTACCCGTTCTGTCGGTTGTGTCGTATCCGCCATCGCATTCAATCCCATCAATATCCGTCAGAGTTGTGCTACTTATGGAACCCCCAAATTGTATCAAAATTTCGAAGCGAATCCAACTTTCACTTCTCCCGATTCGACCGGGAATTTAATCTTCGCAAGACCCGATAATCCCACTGAAATCGTCTTCCCCCGCAAGAAAAGGCGGATAGTTCAAAATAATCGGAAACACAACTTTTACTCGCCTATAATATATCAACTGGGCGGTTGACTAACCGTCGGTTTCCACCCACATGATAATTTGATTCCCCCGGCACATTTTGAACAGGAGAGAGAAGAAAATGAGTATTCAGCGAATTGGCTTTTGTTTCATGCTGTTGATTCTGAGTGTGATCGCGCTTCCGTTGACAAGTCTCGCGATCATGTCCGCGCCGAATAACATACTGGCCGACATGAACTGTGACGGAAAAGTCTCGTTTGCAGACATTGATGTGTTCGTTCAGTCGCTGAGCGGTTCTGCCGCTTACTACGCCATACAGCCAGGATGCAACTGGTTCAACGCTGATATTAACCGCGACGGGAAGGTCACCTTTTCGGATATTGATCCGTTCGTGAACTGTCTTAGTGGTGGGTGTGGGACCGGGCACACCGACGACGACCGCGACGGAGTGGCAGACGACGTCAACGACCTGTGCCTAAACACTCCATTCGGTGAACATGTGGATGTAAACGGTTGTTCTGCCAGCCAGTTGGCGGATGACGATAGTGACGGTGTGGTCAACTCCCTCGACCTTTGCCCCGGAACTCCGGTCGGTGAGGCTGTCGATGTTAACGGTTGTTCTGCCAGCCAGTTGGCGGACGACGACAGTGACGGGGTGGACAACTACCTTGACCTTTGCCCTGGAACTCCGGTCGGTGAGGCTGTCGATGTTAACGGATGTTCTGCCAGTCAATTGGCGGACGACGACAGTGACGGAGTGGATAACTACCTTGATCATTGCCCCGGAACTCCGGCGGGTGAGGGTGTCGATGCTGATGGATGTTCCCTTTCGCAGCTCGATACCGATAGTGACGGTGTGAGCGATGCCGACGACGATTGCCCTGGAACTCCGGCCGGTCAGGTTGTCGATCTCAACGGATGTTTCCTTTCGCAACTCGATACTGACAGTGACGGCGTCAATGACGCCGCCGACAACTGCCCCGGAACTCCAGCGGGTCAGGTTGTTGATGGCAAGGGATGTTCCGCTTTGCAGCGTGATGCCGACAGTGACGGCGTCAATGACGCCACGGACCTTTGCCCGGGGACACCGGCGGGAACTGTCGTTGGCGCTGATGGATGTCCACCAGTTTCACCTCCGCCCCCACCTCCTCCGGGTGACAGCGATCATGACGGCATCCCGGACAGTTCAGATTTGTGTTCAGGGACACCAAGCGGACAGTCTGTCGATTCGACAGGATGTTCCGAAAGCCAAAAAGACGATGACAGCGACGGGGTCGTGAATTCCGTGGACGCATGCGACGACACACCCACCGGAGCATCGGTTGACGCAACGGGATGTTCCGCCGGACAGCGCGATACCGACGGTGATGGGATCAGCGATGCTTTGGATAAATGTCCCGATACGCCCTACGGAAGCACCGTCAACGCCGAAGGATGTGTTATTGCGGTCATCGAAGATGCTGATGGTGACGGAGTCCTTGATGATCAGGATCTGTGCCCCGACACGGCTACGGGTGCTACCGTGGATGATGAAGGATGTTCCTGCGATCAACGCGATGACGATCGCGACGGCGTGGACAACTGCACCGATGAATGCCCCGCCACGCTGGCCGGACATGCCGTTGATGAAACCGGTTGCGACATTGTTGTGGTTCCAACCGATTCCGACGACGACGGAGTCCCCGACGACGTGGATAATTGCCCCGACACCGAACCGGGAGTGGAAGTCGATGCGACCGGCTGTCCGGTAACGCAACCACCCCAACCCGAACCGCAAGATCAACCCAACGATCCGGTCTTCGAGCCTACTGCGTGTGAACAAGATACGTGTGGACTCTGCGGCGCCGGTTGTGGAAGTTCGATGTTGCTCATGATCCTCGGACTGTTCTCAATGAAATCAGGATTGCGGCGCCGGTTCTAAAAAACAGGACCACGACCGCTCACTCAATCAGCGCAATGCAAAACGCCCCGTGTGTCATCTGACGCACGGGGCGTAACTATTTTGGGAACGAGGTTCACGGGATCCCGAATCATTTGGGACTGATCCCACCGTCATCCTCCCGTGTCACTCACAGGCAAAACCGTGACCACCACGGAATCGGTGTCACTGTGACCATTGACGTCGGTAACGGTCAACTCAAAGATCAAGGACGTGGGTACCTCAACGGCTGGCGCCACAAAGACCGGTTCGGCCACCCCTGGGGAAGACAGGGTCACCACAACGCCCTCAGTCGTCTGTGTCCACAAATAGGTCAGTTCATTTCCGGCGCTTTCCGAACCGTCCAGGGTCACAATCGCCGACGAATCGACCTGCTGATCTTCCCCGGCGTTGGCAGTGACTCCGAACACAACCGTGATTCTGACGATGTCGGTGTTGCTGAGTCCTCCGGGGTCCCGAACCGTCAACTGGAACATCAGCGTCGTATCGGCTACGACCGATGGAGCCGTAAACGAGGGGGCCGCCGTGTCGGCATTACTCAGGACCACGGGAGTCCCGCCAATTTGCTCCCAGGTTAACCTGAGTTGATCAAACGACGACTCGGCGTCGGCGCTGGCCGACCCGTCCAGCATCACTTCCGTTCCGGAAACCACCGTTTGATCCGCGCCGGCATTGGCGACCGGAGGCAGATTTTCGTTTGCATCCGTGGCGTTAAACAGACTGAGCAGATCCGACTGATCCACCAGTCCGTCCCCGTTGCGATCAAAGAACAAACACCCCTGCGATAACGTTTGTGTCTCTTCGCTTCCGCTGGTGCTTGTGCTGCTGCTGATCTGGTTCGATTCATCCACGCATGCATAATAGGAGTAGATGTTGAAATCGAGGCTGACGATCTGATCGGCGGCTTCGGGACTTTCTACAATCGCCACCAGCGCCACGTAGTCGTCCGAATTCAAGGTCCCATTCTGATCGTAATCATACAAATCCGAACAAATGACCGGCCGATCCGCCGGAGGCGTACCCGTACAGTTCAGGAACCCATCAATACCATAAGTTACGGTTTTATCTGTGGCGGCGAGCTCTTGATTGGATTTCAAATGGTAAAATCGCACAAAATCATCAACGAATGCCAACGCCGATTGCGTCGTCGCATCCGTCGCCGTCACCAGCGCCGCCATCTCGTCCATTCGCAACAACGCGTTGTCCTGCTTCTTGAGATACCAAAAAACGTCGCTGACGGGATCCCCGTCATGATAGGTCTGCGCCACTTCGGCATGACCAATCACGAATTGCCCCGCAAAAATCACGTTGCTTTGGGCATCGACCACCAACGGTTCTACGATTTCGTCGAACGCGCCCAATGCCCCGTCCGCTTCGCGACGGCATAATGTAAATCCATCACCCGTAACGAATTTCCCGTTGCACAGTTGCCCGAGCGAATCGTTCGGATTGATCGGTAGAAACAAATTGGCAATGCTCGATCCGCATGAAACCGAATGAACCAGCGCCACGACCACGATCAACAACGCCAGTGCGCGGACCCACCCGACACAGCAAGAGGTTCTGATCATAAGACCACCTCGTTTTGGTTAACTACATGTCCTCACAACAAATAACGCTACAGAGTTCATCATCGACCACCCCAGAAACGCGCTTAAGATGTGCCGAACACGAACGCTCCCTTATCGGACGACTCCAAACAGATATCACCATTCGGCTCACGATGACACTCATCATCTTGCGTGCTCAAATCCGATCCTGTGGACCGTAACTCCGAATGCGAAACACGCTAAGTCGTTTTTTCATAATACTTTAGATGTTTTTCGTTCCCGGATTATGTCCGACCGTACAAATCCATCATCTTTTGACTACAGTTTGTGAAACTTCTCGATCGAAAACTCTATTGACTACCATAATAATTGTGGTACATTAGTCGTTCGCAAGATCATTGCTTGCTGACTCATGTGCTCGCAAGTTTCGTAAAGGACTAAAAAGATTCGCCCAATCGTTTTGGGACAACGCAAACAGAATTTGATCCCGCACCCATTCGGTTAAGCTTTCGTTGCTAAGAAACCAAAGCCACCGGTTAAATGACGGGTGGCTTTTTTTGTCTGCTGAAATTTCGCCCGCTGGGAACTGGAAAACCGGAGACTAGAAAAAGGTAATGGAAAATTTCTCTGGTGAGTTCGCTCGATGCGAATGATCTGGTCTCAAGTTTCTAGTCTCTTGACGGGCTCGTAGCTCAGTTGGTTAGAGCGCGTCCCTGATAAGGACGAGGTCGCAGATTCGAATTCTGCCGGGCCCATGAAAAGGCCGGTAGCCGGCCAGAGGATTTGAAGATGCCGACTTGGATGGGATTAATGGTGCTGGTGGTTGTGGCGGCACTTTTCATCCTGAATCTTAAATTCGGCGGCAGCTGAGGAACGAAGTCGTGTGACTCGGGCAGTTCGTCCGAGAAAGACAAAAGTGAATAACGAGTCGTATGCGATCGACGGTCTCTTGTTTTTCCAGGTTCTGGTTTCTAGTATCTGGTTTCGAGACGGGGCCGTAGCTCAATTGGGAGAGCGCATGGTTTGCAACCATGAGGTCGTCGGTTCGAACCCGATCGGCTCCATCTGAGTGGATAGTCGCATTTGCGACGAAAGGCTCAGGATTGCTCTTTGACAATCGAATAGGGGAAACATCCATAGAAAAGTACTATGGGAATGTAGTAATTGCACCGTTAAGAGTGTTTTAGGCGGCTTGACACCTCAGGACTGAATTTTCAGGACTGGGGAGTGAGTAACGCAGCAGCGTTTCTCATTAATATGATCAAGCTCCTAAGGGTGTATGGGGGATGCCTGGGCGTCGAGAGGCGACGAAGGACGTGGTAGGCTGCGATAAGCTCCGGGGAGGAGTCAAACATCCTTTGATCCGGAGATTTCCGAATGGGGCAACCCGGCGTCACTACGCAAGTAGATGGCGTCATCCACGGATGAATGTATAGTCCGTGAGAAGCGAACGCAGGGAAGTGAAACATCTCAGTACCTGCAGGAAAAGAAATCAACCGAGACTCCGCTAGTAGCGGCGAGCGAAGGCGGATTCAGCCCAAACCGGGCTAGGAACTAGAGACTGGAGACCGGAAACTATGACGACAGAAATGAAGTCTGGTTTCTAGTCAGCGAGCATAGCGAGCAATCCAGTTTCAAGTTTCTAGTCCGGGGTTGCGGACCCTCGAGGAGTTACAAAAACACCACCAGCAGAATCGTCTGGAAAGGCGAACCAAAGAAGGTGACAGTCCTGTACGCGAACGTGGTCGTTCTCCATTGAGAGGGTATCCAGAGTAGCACGGGGCTCGTGAAACCCCGTGCGAAGCAGGGGGGTCCCCCCTCCAAGGCTAAGTACGGCTCGACGACCGATAGTCAACCAGTAAGGCGACTGAAAGGTGAAAAGAACCCTTACGAAGGGAGTGAAAAGTACCTGAAACCATACACCTACAAGCTGTGGGAGTCCCGATTCGTCGGGATGACCGCGTGCCTTTTGCATAATGAACCGGCGAGTTATCGTCAATGGCTTGGTTAATCCCTTCCGGGGCGCAGCCATAGGGAAACCGAGTCTGAATAGGGCGACACGGTCGCAGGTTGTAGACACGAACCCACGTGATCTACCCATGGCCAGGGTGAAGTGTCCGTAAAAGGACACGGAGGCCCGAAC
>CAIVHJ010000252.1 GCA_903905665.1 uncultured Phycisphaerales bacterium | reverse complement strand
TGCGACGAAAGACCCAGATAATTGTTCGCACAAAGATTGATCACCTTGCGCGGCGGCGCCCCTCGTGGAAATTCAACCTCAATTTCCGCCCCCTGCGCCGAATGAATGAATCGCTCCTCTTTGAAAAGACCCGCATTGCGGGTTTCGGTCAAAACACCCTGGTAATGTTCTCGTGCTTTGGAAGAGTACATGATTAAATATCTCCTGTAATGTCCGATGACGAGTGCCTCAACTCGTGCACCGTCAAGACCAAAATTTCCGGTGAATATCCAATGAAAAGTAACCGTTTAGCGGCACGCCCGAAGGGCGGCGCGAAGTTACACCAATCGATCAACCCGAAAACCAAATCGTAACAGTCCACCAGATGTCCTCACTGTCACCAGCGAATGCTATTGAATAATTCCACCGTCAATCCTTGGCGCTCCGAAATTTGTTGACCAGCACGATAATCTTGTTCACGGAGTCGAACGCCTCCGGCGTCGCCTGAGCGTCCGGAATCTGAATCTGAAACTTCTTTTCCAGGAAAACCTTGAGCGACACCATCGAAAACGAATCGACAATGCCCCCGCTGATCAGGGGGGTGTCATAATCAATCTCGGTGTCGTCGTCCTGGTCGAGATATTCATTCTTGACGTAATTCAATACCATGTTTTTCAAATCATCGGTCATAAACACTCCTTTAGGGTTTTGTACCCGATCAATCGTTTTCGAGTGTGGACAAATCGCCCACCGGTTCGTTCCATTCCTTGGCCCGAAGAACCCGGCGAAGAATCTTCCCGCTACGGGTCTTCGGAAGTGACTCCACAAATTCAATATGCTGCGGCATCGCCAACGGAGACAATCGCTTGCGAATAAAATTCATGATGTCCAATTCGAGATCGTCGCTTGGGACATGGCCGGGTTTGAGAACGATGAAGGCTTTAACGACTTCCATATTGACGGGGTCCGGCGTCCCCACTGCCGCACTTTCCGCCACAGCCCCATGCTCGATCAGAGCCGACTCAATCTCGAACGGCCCCACCAGATGACCGCCCGTGTTGATCACATCGTCGTCCCGACCCACGAACCAGAAATATCCGTCGGCATCCAAACTCGCACGATCCCCGCATATATACCAGCCGTTCTTGAATTTCCCGTAATACGTGGCGGAGTTGTTCCAGTACGTCCTCATCATCGACGGCCATCCGGGTTTGATGGCGATCAGTCCCACCTTGCCGGTTTCGCTAAGTGGTTGATGTGTCTTCAGGTCCAGCACGGTTGCCGTAATGCCGGGAAACGGCCGACCCATCGAACCCGGCTTGATCTTCATCCCCGGATAATTCGATATCAAAATGCAACCCGTCTCCGTCTGCCAATACGAATCGTGAAACGCCTTGCCGAATACTTTCTGCGACCAGAGCACGCACTCCGCCGCCAGCGGCTCGCCCACACTGACCAGATGCCGCAGCGTCGTCAATTTGAATTTCTTGACCAGTTCATCTCCGTCGCGCATCAACATACGTATAGCCGTCGGAGCCGAGTACCACACTGTCACTTTGTATTTGTCAATTAGGCGATACCACACTTCCGAACTGAACCCACCGTCAAAAACGAATTGTGTCGTCCCCGTGGACCACGCCCCGATGATTCCATAACTCGTGCCGGTGACCCAGCCGGGATCGGCGGTGCACCAGTAAATGTCGTCCGGCTGTAAGTCCAGCACCCATCGGGAAGTCAAATGCTGGGAGACAATCGAGCCGTGCACATGAAGCGCCCCTTTGGGCTTGCCGGTCGTCCCTGACGTGTAGTGCAACACCGAAGGCGTTTCACGCTCGCTGGGATACACGTCGAAATGCTCAACAGATTTGGCGTTATCGAGATTGAACGCAACCTCGCCTTCTTTGATCGTATCGGCGTTACCGTCCACGACAATAATGTGCTTGAGGGTGGGAAGTTTCTCACGAATGCGGCGGAGTTTTCGCACGTGCTTCATCTGGGTAATGGCGGCCGTGGTCTCAGCATCAGCCATGCGCGTTTCCAGCGCTTCTTCTCCAAAAGCGCTGAACAGCGGCTGAACGATCCCACCCAATTTCAAGATACCCAGAAACGCGATGTAAAGATCGGGCACCCGATCCATAAACAAACACACCCGATCACCCGGCTTGACGCCGAGGTCCTTCAGAAGTTGCGCATAGGTATTGGTGGCGAGGCGAAGCTGATCGAACGTATAGGTCTTGGTCTGACCGTTCGAGTTTTCCCAATACATCGCCGTTTTCCCGCCCAGACCGCGCCGACAGTTGCGATCCGTGCACAGATATCCGATGTTGACCTGATTCTTTCCGGCGATTCCCAGCTCTTCTTCGGCAATCGACCAGCAGAAATCCCGAACTCGGCTTTCGTACGATCCGATGTTGCCTGGGGCGACCACAGTTGCTCCTTTGACAGGTGAAAAATGTTGCGGGACAACCACATATTTTTACACGACCTGCCCGCTTCATTCAATGGGGCCACTGATGGATGCCGGACATGGTACTTGCCTTCGATATCAAAAATTGTGAATCCGTCGGCGTAGATGAGGGCAAACTACCTGCTTCCCCAAGACAAAAACTGTCATTTTTGAAATTATTTTTGGAAATCTCTCAACAGTAGCGTCCAAAACAAACTCCGACCTCTCTATTGATGTTTGAATGCGACCCGGATTCGATTCGCCGTATCCTTTGGCACGGACGAAGACATCGAGAGATTTCGGGAATGCCTTTTTGAAGACATCTGTCAATAACAGGGAGACAATCATGTCGAATCCTCAAACAAAACACAGAAACTCGCATTTGCAGCCAAAGAACCATTGGATCATCAGATGGATTGTCGCAATCGGTTTCGCAACACAGATAATCGGTTGTGGTGCCGCAAGTTATGACGGCGGTGACGGCAACCCCACACAAAACAACGATGACGCTCTCACCACTATCGCACGCGAAATCGAGGAGGCGGACATCATCAAACTTCAGGACGGCTTCCTCTACGTCGCCAACCCCTACACAGGGCTGAGAATCATCGACGTCCACGACATCGACCATCCGCAAATCAAGGGACGACTGGCGACCAGCGGCCGAACCGTGGAACTCTACGTTCGCGACAACCTGGCCTTTGTCTTCACCTCCGCAGATTTCTATTACTGTGCCGCCGCTCCTGTGGAATTCGGCGCAGAATCATCCCCCAATGTTCTTCAACCTGATTATGACGGAAGCCGTTTGTGGGTCATTGATGTTTCGGACGCCGATTCGCCCCAAAGTGTCAATCAATTCGACTTCGACGGCTTCGTAACCGCCTCTCGACGCGTCGGCGACGTCATCTATGCTGCCGGAAATTCTCTTTTCGACCCGTCGGACGGAACCAGCAACGAAGTCTTTGTGACCTCGATCAACATTGCCGATCCCCAGAATATCTTCGAAGTGGAAACCGAGTCCTTCCACGGTTCTTCTCTGGACATCCACGTCAC
>CAIVHJ010000251.1 GCA_903905665.1 uncultured Phycisphaerales bacterium | reverse complement strand
TTCAAATGGATTCAGGAACACTACACCCTCGACACCAATCCCAACATGCCCGGCGAACAATCGCTTCAGGGTTTGTATTATTTTTATCAGGTCTTTGCTCAGGCGCTCGCCGCCTGGGGCGAACCCACCCTCACCGATGCTCAGGGCAAAGTTCACAACTGGCGCGAGGATTTGGTTCGCAAACTCGTTTCCCTCCAGAACAAAGACGGCAGCTGGATCAACACCGCCGATCGCTGGTACGAAAGCAACCCCGCACTCGTCTCCGCCTATTCCGTCCTCGCTCTGCAAACCGTGCTGAAAACACCCTGACGTCTTTCTCTGACCGACGGTCACCAAGCGTTCGAACAGAGACGCGCCCGCAAGGAAGCGTGCCTTGGATT
Organism: uncultured Phycisphaerales bacterium; assembly: GCA_903905665.1. GTDB lineage: Bacteria > Planctomycetota > Phycisphaerae > UBA1845 > CAIVHJ01 > CAIVHJ01. Next base: position 3,083 of record CAIVHJ010000251.1, on the reverse strand, counting down.
GCGGAATTCGGATTTCGGAGTGCGGAATGGAAGAATGGAAGATTTTACCGCAGAGAGCGCTGAGCACGCAGAGAAATTGAAAATGAATATGGAATGAAGAATATGAAAGCGTGACTCCCGCCGTCAGGTTAGACTGATGGCTTGCCAGAGATCATAAGGAGTCACATATGGACAAGTATATTGCCTTCGACCGTCACAAGCACTACACATTGGAGGAATGAGAGGACGTTGCGTCAGGTCGAGTGGTCCAGCGGCGGATCGAGCATCGGCGCGGAGCGATTCGGCAAGCACTTTCCGATGGTTGTCCGGGTACGATGCCGCGAGTCTACTCGAGCGCGGGGATAAGACCCGTTACGGTAAAATTCGCTCCGATGTGAATCGCTATCTGAAGTGGGCATTTATCGAAGCCGCCAATAGTCTGTCGATGCAAGCGAAGCGTCGGCCGCAATGCCACGTCAGTCGATTGTACCTGCGACTGAGGAGCCGAAAAATCACGCCAAGGCGGTGGGGGCGGTGGCCCGTCACTTAGCCGAGGCAAGTTATTGGATATTGACCCGGCAAGAAGAATATCGAGATCCGTCGATGGGACGAGCAAGGGAAGGCGTCAGCGCGAATTTTCCATGAGCCGTTGGCTCGAGGAGTGAATGCGACTCGCCTTCCGAATCATCCTCATGCCCCTTGAGGGCGAAGAGATGACTGGGCATGACCCATCGAGGAACCAGGAAGGTATTGACGGTCACGCTTTCAGAGATGGAAAAAGGGATTCACCGCAGAGATCGCTGAGGACGCAGAGGAAAATGGAAAATGAATGCGGAAGCGGAGAAAAATTTTACCACGGAGAGCACAGAGGACACAGAGAAATTAAGAATTGAAAATTGAAGATTGAAGATGAAGAAAGAGCTCACCGCTGAGATCGCAGGATGAAATGGAAAATGGAGAATTGAGAAGGGGGAAGCGAGTTCTTGATCAAATCAGACGATGGATCAAAACCAGTGCGATGATCAGGAGCACAAGCCACGGGACGATCTTAACGAATCGATCCAGCAGGTCCATCACGACGGCGGTGGATGGGTCCGTTGTGCCCTGGGATCGGGTGCGGGATCGTTTGGAAGTCGGATTCGTGGTGTGTTCGTCCATGGCTTGCCGGATCGCCGCCACGGCGTCGGTATCCTCCGGTTTTTTCAATTCTTCGTTCGCCAATTCCAGCAGGGGAGCATCGACGAGGAGAAAGCGACAATCGAGCAGCGCCTTTTGCATCGGGGCGGCTGCTGCGAAACGGTCTTTGGCGTTCGGGGCGCAGGCGCGAATAAGAAAGTCGTTCAGTTTACCGAGGTCCAGATGCTGGGAGCTGATGGTTTCGTCCTTGGGTAGATGTGGGAAGTCGGTGAGGTTTCTGCCGGTGATCATTTCGTAGAGGATTTTTGCGATGGCATAGGTATCGGCGGTGGCGTCCATCTGGTCGTCGGGGGGCATGTAGTGGGGGGTCCCCACAAGACTCATGTGGGTCTGGGATTCGCTCATGAGTGAGATGTCGGCGAGTTTGACTTCGCGGTTGACGAAGAGGACGTTGGCGGGTTTGATGTCGCGGTGAACCAGGCCTGCGTGATGAATGCTCTGGAGACCCTTGAGGAGGCGGAGGGTGATTTCGACAGCGGTATCGGTGTGGAGTCGCCCTTGTTCGAGGAGGTCGCGCAGGGTCATGGGTTGATAGGCATCGGGGAGCGTTTGGCGAACGGGCAGCCGCGAGCCGAGATCATCCGCTAGTTCCATCGTGTAATAGAGCAATTCGCCGACCTGTCCGATGTGGAAGATCGACAGCAGATTGGGATGCGAGGGGACGTTTCGGCAAAAATGTTCCAGCGCCTGAAGTTCGCGGTGCTGAGGATTGGAGCCGAGCCGGATGATTTTCATTGCGCGAAAGGCTCCGGCGCGGTCCTTGACGATCCAGACCTGGCCGAATGCGCCTTCACCGCACGGCCGGATAAATTCATAATCCGAGATCAGTTTGGAGAGTTCCATCATGACGGGTCGAGCGGCGTCCGGATCGCAGGTTCGGGTTTGGGCGGAGCGGGCGGCATCGACGGGGGCGAGATGTTCGGCGATGGGTTTGTCCAGAAACGACCCGACGTGTTCGTGGGCATTCAGGAGGGATTGGACCTCCGCCAACATCGACGGATCGCCGGTGCATGCCTGTCGCAGAAAATCCTCGCGCTGCTGGGGGGGTAGTTCCACGGTGCTTTGAAAAAGTTGCTTGACGCTTTGCCACTGTTCCGGAGTCATTCGAGTTTATCCTGTAGAATCATGTGTCGTCGTGTAGTTCGCGGCGAAGCCAGGCGCGAGCGGTTTGCCAGTCTCGCTTGATCGTGGAGACCGAGCAATTCTGAATCGCCGCGATTTCATCCCACGTCAATCCGCCGAAGAAACGAAGTTCGACAATTTGGGCGCATCGGGGATCCAGGTGATCCAGGCGCCGCACGGCTTCATCCAGTTGCAGCATGTCGAAATCGAACGTGCCGAGTTCGGACGTGAGCAGTCGCCAGTCGAGTTTTTTTCCGTCACCCCTGCGTTTGGCTGCCTGATGCTTTCGCGCGTGGTCGATGAGCAGGTTTCGCATGGCTTTGGCGGCGATGGCGAAGAATTGATAACGGTTTTGGCAACGAAGTTTTTGTCCGCCGGTCAGTCGCAGAAACGCTTCGTGTACGAGGGCGGTGGGTTGCAGGGTGTGGCTTTGGCGTTCGCTGCGGAAAAACTGCCGCGCCAAACGTCGCAGTTCGTCATAAACGAGCGGGAGCAATCGGCGCGCGGCCCCGGCGCTGCCCTCCTCGATTTTGGAGAGGATTTGCGTGATGAATTCCGGGCGAGTCATCGATGCCATGATGGACCTTTCGGGCGTTGCGACCTGTGCGCACCGCTTCAATAATCGTAGGATCGACTTGGGGAAATGTCCACCACATGGGGAAAAAGGAGACGGCCCCGTGGAATTTCGGGTCGTTCATGTCCGATAAAAAGTTCGGCGGGTTACCACGCAAAGTGGCTGAAGGCTTTGTTGGCATCGGCCATTTTGTGGACGTTTTCGCGGGTGG
>CAIVHJ010000250.1 GCA_903905665.1 uncultured Phycisphaerales bacterium | reverse complement strand
TCGGTGACGCTGCAGCCGGTGATACGTGACCTGCTGAAAACATCTCTGGGTGAGGAACCGCTGTTTGTGTTTGATGCGGAACAGACGTCAGCGAGGATGGATGCTGCCGCCGCGGCGGAACGACCCGTGACAAAAGTCTATGCGCCGTTTTCCGTGCTGGCCGAATCCCCGGTGAACGAGAAGGGCCGCATCACGGACGACGGGTATTCGTTAACAGCGGAGCAGATCAAGCGATTGCAGGACGAGCACGAATCCTGTTTGGCGGTATTGCAAGGTGTACGAATTCCGTCGATGCAAAATTATCCGATCCTGATCGAATCCATTCGCCGGCAGCATTACTTTCAAGAAGTGGGTTTGGCGGCGCTGGTCGTGTTGTTGTCACTGGGGTTGACGGGATACTGCCGGACGTTCGGAAGAAGCCTGATTCAGGATCGGATGCGACTGATTTCGATTGCGATTCTGTTTTGGCTGATGGTGGGGACGGGGCGTGCGCTGTTTCTCGGCGAAGTCCTGGCCCGATACCCGTATCTCGTCGTGGCCCCGATGGTCATGGCGGCGGCCATTTTGACGATGGTGTTTTCGCAGCGCTTCGCGGCGGGGATGAGCGTGGCGATGGCAATTTTGATGACGCTTGCGGTTCGCGGCAACATGGGGTTGCTACTGGTGCTGGGAGCAGTCGTGATGGTGGTCGTGTACCAGTTGCGCGAAATTCGAAGCCGTAATGAACTGTTTTCGACAGGTTTGCTAAATTGCCTGGCGGCATTTTGCGCTGCGCTGATGGTGGAGTGGGTAGAACATCGCCCAGTGGAAGAATCATTGATTCAGGCGGGGGTGGCGGCCGGAAGTGCCATGGCCGGGGTCGCAGTTTTCTTTGTGATGCTGTCGCCGATCGAATGGTTGTTGGGAGTGGCGACCAACTGGCGGTTGTTGGAATTGCTCGACACGTCTCATCCGTTGTTGGGTCGGTTGGCACGGGATGCGCCGGGAACGTTTGCTCACAGTTTGTGGCTGAGCAACATGGCCGAAAGCGCTTGTGATGCGATCGGAGCCGGTGGGTTGTTGGCCAAAGTGGGCGCGATGTACCACGACATCGGAAAAATCCACAAACCGGAATATTTCGCGGAAAACCAGGAGGCCAAGATCAATGTTCACGATCGGTTGTCGCCGACGATGAGCCTGCTGGTGATCACCGCCCACATCAAGGACGGTGTGGAGTTGGCCCATGAATACGGGTTGCCCCCGTCGGTGATGCGATTCATCGAGGAGCACCACGGGACGACGCTGGTCAAGTATTTCCATCACGCGGCGAGCGAAAAGCAGCGTGCCTCTGGAGAATCGCGAGAAATTTCCGACGCGGATTTTCGTTATCCGGGTCCAAAACCGCAGACGAAGGAAACGGCGGTGCTGATGTTGTGCGACGGAGTGGAAGGCGCCGTTCGCGCGTTGCAGGAGCCGACGGCGGGCCGGATCGAATCTGTCGTGCACAATGTGCTGATGGATCGTCTGACCGACGGGCAGTTCGACGAATGCGACATCATGCTGAAGGAGCTCCACAAAGTGGAGGAATCGCTCGTGCGGAGTTTGTGCCGGTTTTATCACGGTCGGGTGGTTTATCCCAAGGCGTCGCCGTCCCCGCCGCCGGTTCAGAGTGCGTGACGCCAATTGAGATCCTACGAGAAGGAAATCCGTTGCATTGCTCGCAATTGAGTATTCAGATTCTTCAGAGAGTTCGATATCGCTGGATCAAGCCGTTATGGGTTCGTCGTGCACTTCGGGCCGCTCTCAAGCGATTTGGGAAAACACAGAGTGGGATCACCGTGGTCATCACGGATGATTCGGAGATGGCGCGGTTGCATCGGCGGTTTTTGAAAAAGCGCGGGCCGACGGACGTGATGGCTTTTGATCTTGCGGAAACTCGGCCGCGCCACAGGAAAAAAACAGCACTGGAAGGCGAAGTGATCGTTTCCGCCGAAACGGCCCGTCGCGAAGCAAAGGATCGCGGTCATTCTCCGGCGGCGGAACTAACCCTTTATGCCCTGCACGGAACGCTGCACCTGCTGGGATTTCGAGACGGGAAGTCGTCTGATGCTCAAGCGATGCATCGCGTCGAAGATGAAATTTTGACTGAAATCGGTCTGGGAAAAATCTTTGGAAGTTTTCAGAAGTGATACCCAACGCAGTGACCCTGGAGCGAGAGGTTACCCGGAGGAAAAAACCAGTGAACGTAGCTTTAATCCAGATGCGAATTGAGGACGAGACTCGATCGGGCAACCCGCGACGAGCATTGGAGCGCGTGGTTTCCGCAGCCGAAAATGATCCACCGGCCGATCTGATTGGTCTGGGAGGGCGTGTGGATGGATTGTGGCGCCCCGATCCGGTGGAGGCGCTCAGTTTGGCAATGGTGGATGCGTTTCCCGAAGTGTTGTCGGCGAAAGCGCGCGAGGTGGGGACGCATGTCGTCGCCGGCGTGACCGAGACCGACGGGGAACGATTGTACGATTCGGCAGTATGGTTGGATGCCGACGGCGATTTGCTGACCCGGCACCGCCGTATCATGCTGTCCGAAGTGGAGCGACGATGGTTGACTCCGGGAACCGACCTCCGCGTTCACAAGATGCCGTGGGGAACGGCAGGTTTGCTGGTGGGGGACGACGTGTGTTCGTCGTGGCTTGTGGGCTCGCTGAGGCAGATGGGTGCGAGTTGGATTGTGTCCGTCTGTGCGTGGAAAAACGGACGGCGGCGAGGGGAATCGCTCAGTGCGATCGCGCGGGAGCACGGCGTCTGGCTGGTGGTGGTGAATTCACTGATAGCGGGCGGGGACGGTCAGACGCGAATCATCAATCCTACCGGTCGTGTGGTGGTGGAACTCGGAAATGAAGAGGGAATTCTCAACGGGCGCATTGAATCGGAGAGGACATCGCGGTGATGGATTGGCCAACGGTAATCACGGGGGCGGTGTTGCTGGGGGTGGGGATGGTGTCGTCGGCGCTGTCGATGGCGCTTCGCCAGATGTCGCTGGGCCGGCTGGAGGAGGAACTCGAACGGATCGGTCGAGCGGAGTGGCTGGACGTGTATCGGCGGCGGCAGGAAGATTTCATGCTGGCGGCCGCCATTTTGCGAATGGGTTGCGCGCTGTTGCTGGTCATGATGATTTTCGATGTGCTGGAGGAGCGATTCGTACATCCGCTGTCGTGCTATGTGACGGTGTTTGGGATTTCAGGGGCGCTGCTCACTGTTTTTTCGGTGGCGATTCCTCACGCCTGGGCGAATTACGCCGGAGAACCGCTGTTGGCGCGGTTCATGCCTGTGCTGGTGGGGCTTTACTATTTGTTGTGGCCGATACTGACGGTGACTCGCGTGTTCGACGAACTCGTGAGGCGGTTGTGCGGCGTGAGCATCGCCGAGGGAGAAGCGGAAAGCCGGCAAGTTGAGCAGGACGTCATGGACGCGGTGAGCGAAGCCAACATTCAGGGGGCGGTCGGTGAGCGGGAAAAAGTCATGATCGAAAAAGTCATGGGACTGGACGAAACGACGGCGGCCCAGATCATGACGCCGCGAATCGATTTGGCCGCCGCTCCCGTCGAGGCGACCTTGCAGGAATTGAAAGACATCATTCGGCACCAGGGACATTCACGAATTCCGATTTATTCCGAAAACATCGACAAAATTCTGGGCATGATTTATGCCAAGGATTTGCTGCAAATATCCAACGATGAATCGTTCGATGCGAGCCGACATTTGCGGTCGGTGCCGTTTGTGCCCGAAAGTAAATCGCTGCGGGATTTGTTGCAGGAGTTTCAGACCGGCAAGACGCACGCGGCGATTGTGCTGGACGAATATGGAGGAACCGCCGGACTGGTCACGATCGAGGATATTCTGGAGGAACTGGTCGGAGAAATCACGGACGAGTACGAACCCCCCGAGCCGCAACCCATCGTGACGATCAGCGATCATGTCGTTGAGGTGGACAGCAAAGTTCCGGTGGACCGGATCAACGAGACGTTCGGTTTGCAACTGCCCGAATCCGATGAATATGAAACGATCGGGGGGTTTATCTTCGCGCGGCTGGGCCGGATTCCGACGACGGGTGAAAAGTTCATCGACGATCACGTCCAAATCACGGTGATCGAAGCCGAGGATCGCCGAATCAAACGTCTGCGACTGGAACGCCTGAACGACGCTTCATCTCAAGCCGGATGAAACCGAAAGTCACACGTCAAACGGGAGTGTCATTTGACGGGGCGAGCATCGAGGAGTCGAATCCGAAGGGTCGCGGTCGGTGCAGTTTCCGTGGCAATAACCGAGTCCGAATTTCCGGCAACACACCTCGAACAACTGAACAATACTGTCCCAGTACTCGCCCCGACCGTGCAGGCGATGACCGAATCGGGAATCGCTCAATCGTCCGCCGCGAATCTCGCGGAGGCGCTGCTGGACACGCTCGAAACGGAGAGGCAATCGTTCGCGCAGTCGTTTCATGAAGACGGATTCGAGGCTTCCGGGAAGTCGGAGCGGTTCGTAAAAAGACGAACGTGCGCCGGCGGCGGCGGCCTGTTCGATGACGCGGGGGATTTCACGATCGTTCAATCCGGGGATGATGGGCGAGAGCAGCAGACCGACGGGGATTCCGGCGTCGTGGAGAGATCTCATGGCTTGGAATCGCTGCGACGGGACCGGGGCGTGGGGTTCCAGCACGCGCGAGAGTTCGTCGTCGGCGAACGGGATCGAAAAGCACACATTGGCACCTGCCAAACGATGAATTTGGGCCAACAATTCCCGATCTCGCACCACCTGATAACTGCGGGTGATGACGGCGACCGGGTTTTGGAAATCGAGGCAGACCTGCAGGCACCGTTGGGTGAGATGATACACGGCTTCGATGGGTTGATAGCAATCGGTGACGCCGGAAAAATGAATCGACTCGCCGGTCCATTTCGGCGAGGCCAGCGCCTTGCGGAGGAGTTCCGGTGCGTTGATTTTGGCGAACAGGCGGGTTTCGAAATCGGTTCCGGCACCGAGGTCGAGATATTCGTGATAGGGTCGCGCGTAGCAGTAGATGCAGCCGTGTTGGCAGCCGCGATAGGGATTGACGCACCATCGGAACGGGAGGTCTGGGCTGTCGTTTTCGGAGAGAATGGTTTTGGCGCGTTCCTCTCGGACTTCCACTTTGATTTCGGGCGGTGGTTCGAGGTACTCCACTTGCTGGTGGTGGAAGGGGTTGGGTGGATTGTCGAGATGGTTTTTCATGGTTACTGCACGCCGTCACAGATCACGATATTCGGTTTTTGTTAGGATGTCAACCGTGACGATTCACTTATCACAGAAACTTGGTAACTGGTGATCCCGGAGCACTGAAATGACCCGTTGCCGGGGATTACGGTTTTTCGATTTGTTGCATGGCGGACTGGATGGTTTTGGAGAATTCGAAAATTTTGTGGAGTTGGGAGATTCGGAAGCTTTCCATGAGGGCGTCTCGGATCCCGCAGAGAATGATTCTGCCTTTGGCGGACTGAACGGCCTGATGGACCTTGATGAAGATTCCCAGCGCCGAAGAGGACATGAGTTTGACGTTGGTGAAATCGACGATGAGTCGGCAACGGCCCATTTCGTGCACGATTCGGTCGAATTCATCGTTGATCAATTCGATGGTGAGGTTGTCCAAAAGCGACGGGGCGGTGAATTTGATGATGGTGACGTCACCGACGCGATCCAGTTGAACGGGTGCTTTATCCATGGAATATCCTCCAGCATTGCCCAGGACAGGAATCGAACCTGCACACCCTTGCGGGTACCAGCCCCTCAAGCTGGCGCGTCTGCCAATTCCGCCACCTGGGCCCGGACCGATGGTACCGGTACGAACCGGTATCGGATTCATGCTATCTCACGAGGGGCGGATTTGCAATCGGAATCATCTTTCGGCGGCCAAACGCACGTCTGGTTTGAATTCGGTTCCGCATTCGGGGCATCGCGGCTGAGACAACCCGCGCAGCAGGTAGTTGCATCGCAGACAATAAATCCCTTCCATCGGTTTGAATTGTCCGAACAGCAATGAACGAATGGTCCTGCCCCAACTTTGCCCAGACAGAATCATCGCCTCTTTCGTAATGCTGACCAATAGTATTGATAGGAGCAAGAACAGGACGGGTCTATTGATAGGAATACGATACAATTCTTCCTTGACGGATGAATCTGGCGGTAGCAGTAAGATCAGACCTATGATTCCGAGAAGGAAGTTCAATAATCCTCCATATACGTAAAACGCGATTGCAAGCCATCTCGCGGAAACAGGTCCTCCCACGCCGGATCTCAAAGAACAAAACAAGAAGTACGACCACGCAAACAGCAAGAGAAAATGGAGAATCGCGAAGAAGACAACTGCCGTGTACCCAGTGCTTTGTAGTCTCTGGAGTACTTCTGGGGCTGGTAGTAACGAGAGGATGAAAAAATAATCGACCTGATTCAGTAGTTTTATGGATAGATGCAAAGCAAAACAAACCGTGAGTAGTCTATGACCGCGAGTGATCAGCCAATCGTCCTTGCGCGAAAATAAATAGATCATGGAAATCGCAAAAGTGATCAACGACGGCAGAGTGCCGTAAGCGATCATACCGACGAAATGCATATTGCTTCTGAGTCGGTCCAGTGTGATTGGATCTGAAAGGTGCCGGTAAAGAAGTCTGCCCCAGCTTGCTGTCCCATCTGCATTAGTTGAGATCCATCTAACGGGCTGGCCGATTTCCATATGTGGAACAACAAGGTACACGAGGGCGTAGAGGAGAGCTGCGAAAGCGGCGAGGATTCGCCAGTGGTGGAGTCGTTTGGAGAGGATTTCGTGGTCGAGGGGATCGGGATTCATGCGATGTTGACCCTGCGCTTTTTGGGAGGCTACGCGGAGGGTTGGGGTCTGTCAATCCCGAAGGGGTCGTGATATGAATAGCCGCAGGTGCCAAATTGCGGAATTCGTAGCGCAATGCAATGCAACCCCAACGTGGTTGAATCTGAACAATCCGGTTTTCTATTCAACCCCTGCAGGGTTGATTCTGCGACGACCGTTTTTTCCCGTAGGCTTGCGCCTACGGTTAATCATGTATTTCCCCTTCGGGGAAAGGAGATGGCCATCGTAGAATCGGCGCGGTCCACCGATTTCAGATGATCCGCCAAACGGCGAAGCCCGTCCGGTTGACCCTTCATACAGACTTGTCGTTTGGCGGACCTTCCGAAGGAAGTTGCGTCACTCGATTGTGGATCATCCGCCAAACGGCAAGCCGTAAGGGAGATTTTACACTGTTGGGTGTCGCGTCATGACATAGTTTCACGTTTTCCGTCACCAATTCGTTGAGTCGGTAGCAGGCTGAATTGCGGTGTTCGTTTGATACGCAACGGCGGTATTGTTTAAGTCGGGGGAGGCCATTATATTGTTCGCTCATGAAACAGCTTTGGGCCAAAAAATCGTTAAAGGTACTGTTGGATGAGATGGCCGGTGAGAATCGACTGCGCCGCATTCTGGGCCCGGTGCAACTCACGAGTCTGGGGGTCGGGTGCATTATCGGCACGGGTATCTTCGTGCTGACGGGTGTGGGAGCGCACGACAAGGCCGGTCCGGCGCTGATTTTGTCCTTTGCCGTTTCGGGGTTGGCGTGCATTTTTGCAGCCCTGTGCTATGCCGAGTTTGCCTCGATGATTCCCGTGGCTGGATCAGCCTATACCTACGCGTACGCCACGCTCGGAGAGTTGCTCGCTTGGATCATCGGATGGGACCTGGTGCTCGAATACGGCGTGGCGTCGGCCACCGTCGCGCACGGATGGTCGAAGTACTTCCAGAATTTTATGAGCATGGAGTTCTTTCAGCGATTCTTAGGAAACCTACAGCTGCCCAAAGAATGGACCAATGCCCCGTTCGACTTCGACCCCAGCTCAGATCATCTGTTCTTGACCGGTTCGTTCTGTGACATACCGGCGATCATCATTACCTTGATCATCACTGCCATTCTCGTGAAGGGCATTCGAGAAAGCGCCACGTTCAACGCCGCGATGGTCAT
>CAIVHJ010000249.1 GCA_903905665.1 uncultured Phycisphaerales bacterium | reverse complement strand
TTTGCTTGTTGTTGAGGAAAGAGCGGGCTTCCTCGCTCACGGCTTTGCCCTTGGCTTCCAGGGTCGTTTTCATCGAGACATTGTCTTTGATGGCGGCCACGCCGTCGTCAAACAATTTTCCGTATTCTCCGGCGATTGACCGGACCTCCGTTGACTTTTTGCCGAGGGTGTCGTCGTTGAATTCTTTGGCAACTTTGTCCACTTCGTCGAGGCTCTTGTTCAGCGAAGCCAGTTTTTCGCGGGCCTGCTCGTGGTGTTCGTCTTTCTTGAAAAGAACGTAGTTCTTCTCCTGCAGAATGGATTCAAAAGCGGCCCGTTCAACGCCGGTGGCGTGCTGGACGGCAGGCAGACTGTGATTGCTCAGCGCCGTCACGTTGGAATCCACGCGGCCAAACATAATGTATCCCGTAACACCCAGCGCGATCAGCGCCGCAACGACCAGTCCAAAACCAGATGCGAGTTTGGCTCCCAGTTTCATGTTCTTCAGCATGGTCCGATCTCCTGAAAGAAGAATGCTTCAAGTTTCAAACATTGTGTTCCGGCTCCGTCGGCGTTGACTCGCCTGTTTCGACTTGAACTGACGGATCGCTTGGACTGTGGGGAAATCGGCTCGGATGCCCAACGGATTTATTTGTTCTACAAGATATTTTGACGACTACCCCAGTCGGAGGATTCGATTTTTTTGACGACTACTGGCGTGGGCAGGTTTGGGTTAAAATCACAGGGGTCGGATCGCCACGGTTTCATCTACGATGATTTGGGTATGAGAAAATCGGTCAGCGTGAGTTTTTTTGAAATTGCGGACGATTTGACTCCGGTTCGGAATCGCATTAGGGTTTTTTTGTCCCGTGGATTCGGCTCATGAAATATGATTTGTACAGCTTCGTGGATCCGCAACAGGCCACCCGTCGCCGCTGCTCGGTACGATCGTGGTTTTTGCGAGAGTGGTGTTTCTTTCGCGTGGTCTGGGGGCATTTCCGCATTCGCGTGATGTTGTTGCTCACGATTCTGCTGGGCGGTGCTGTGCTGTTCATGTTTTTCGAACCGGAAAAACAACATTCGTTTATTCACGGAGTGTACTGTTCGTGGTTTTTGATTTTCGGCCAGCCGCCGGAGGAATTTCCACAATCACGGGTCCTTCAACTCTTGTTTTTTATCATCCCGATCCTGGGATTGTCGGTGGTGCTGGAATCCATCGTGGGACTGGCGCTGGTGTTGCGGGACCGTCAATTGTATGAGCGAGGGTGGTGCATCATGATGGCGTCTTCGATGTCGGATCACATCGTTCTGGTGGGAATGGGCAAACTGGGATTCCACACGTTCCAGTTGCTGCGGCAACTCAACGAACCGGTCGTAGTCATCGAGCGCGATTCGCAAAACCAGTTTCTGGAGGAAGTCCGTCGGGACGGAAGTCCGTTGCTGATCGGTGACGCGCGCCGCGAAGCCTTGCTGCAGGACGCCAATATCGCCTCTGCCAAGAGCATCATCGTCGCCACCGACGACGATCTGGCCAATCTGGAAGTGGCGCTGGACGCTCGGCGATTGGCCCCCAACGTTCGCGTGGTGATGCGGGTGTTCGATCAGAACATGGCCGACAAGATTCGGGAGGGATTCAATATCCACATCGCCATGTCGCAATCGGCGCGATCGGCCCCAGCCTACGCGACGGCGGCCATCGACCGGTCCATCATCAACAGTTTCATCGTCGATGAACAACTGGTCGTGATGCAGCGATGGGAAGTTCATGACGAGGGCCCCCTGTGCGGGAAGACCATCGGCGATCTCATGGCGGAATACGGATTCGTCGTGGTCAAACGCCGGTCCGTCGGCCAGGGGCAGGTGCTGTTTCCCCCACCGCACGTTCGCCTCGAACCCGGCGATTCGCTCGTCGTTCAAGGACCGTTTCGGAAGTTGGCGGAACTCCGCGCCAAAGACATCCATCTCGCCGCCACCGGCATCCAGCAGCAACCGGCGCTGGGATTTTGACGAATGAAGTCGAGGATGGATCGAGACATGGAGAGGCAACGTCGTTTTGTATAAGGATCATCTATGGGCATTCCGTGTGTTCTTATGTTTTTCTGGGTCGTGTTGGTCGTCGGGGGGTCTGTTCTTTGGGTCTGGACGATTGTGGATTGTGCGACCAAAGAACCGTCCGAGGGCAACGACAAGATTATCTGGATTCTGATCATCATCTTCACGCACTGGGTCGGGGCGCTGATTTATATGACGGTCCGAAGACCCCGCCGAATCGCACAGTACGGAAGATGAAGTTTCTCGATCCTGGAGGTGCATGGCTCCACGTCAACCCGGGTCTGCTTGGGATGAAATTGCATTTCAATCCTTGGCCCGCACTAAGTTCAAGAGCACGAAGGCATTTGGATTTATTCGTCGTTTCTCTGGGGGCAAGGTTTCGTTCATCGGGTTGGCAGGGATTGCGACTATAATCATGGGATTCGATTTTGCATGAATGACTCAGGGTCAATGGTGGCCTGATGTGGGCTTGTCGAGGCTGGAGGTTTTGTTCATGACGGCAGGTTTAGCGGCAAGGAGCATGACGGAAAAATTCAAACCACCCCATACCCTGCGATGCATGGAAATCTGGGGCGGCAGTGGAAAATTTGAAAACGCCCTCTCTCTTCCCGGAATGGACGTGTGGGTTTATAGCCGACCATACGCCGGTGCCGAGCATGGCGGAGATATTCATTACATCTCAACCTGCGGGTCGGGTCGGGTCACGCGATATGTGGTGGCGGACGTGTCCGGTCACGGTCAACAAGCCGGCGAATTCTCCAATCGCTTACGCGGATTCATGCGGAAATACATCAACCAACTCGATCAGCGTCAATTTGCTCGCTTCCTGAATGAGGAAATTTCCACTTGGGCGCGGGGCGGTATTTTTGCGACCGCCGTTCTGACCAGTTACTTTGCTCCGACGGATCATCTGCTGGTGAGCAACGCCGGTCATCCGGCGCCGCTGTGGTATCATGCGCGGGAACGACGCTGGGAGAAACTGTGTCCTGAAATTGGTCAGACCTCCGGCGAGTTGAAGACTCGATCGTGGACCTATGGCAACTTGCCGCTGGGCGTGATCGAATCGACGGAGTTCAGCCAGTTCGCCGTCCGGATCGAAAAAGACGATTTGGTGCTGTTGTATACCGATTCGCTGATCGAGGCGGCCAATTCAGCCTCCCTGCAGTTGGGTGAACGGGGATTATTGGCTTTGGTCGGTTCCCTGGATGGGACGGAGCCGGATAAATTCATTAATCGCCTGATTGGAGTCATCTCCGATTATCGGAGCGGCGCGCCGTCGGAGGACGACATGACAATCCTGCTCCTGCATCACAATGCCGCGCCACATCCTCGCCAATCTATTGGAGAGATGGCTCGGGTGTTCGGAAAAATGCTCAATGTGGTAAAAGTATAGAAGAAAATCGTAGATAATATTGATCCGCTTTTTGCAGGAACGAACTGCAATTTTCGATTTTTCATTTCGCGGGTTCGGCGGGGGGGACCATTCGCTGCATGACTTCGGGAGGAATCGGCGTTCCGCATTCGGGGCATCGGCCCGATGTGTTGTATCGCAGATCGTATCCGCATTGCTCGCACCGCGGAGGCCAACCCTCGCGCACGAAGAACCACCACTGGTAACCGTATTGCTCCAGAAAATACAGGCTGTAGCATCGCTCGAACACAAAGAGCGGGAGCAGAATCACGGTTCCGATGTAAGGGATTCCAGTCAGGCAGCAGGTCAGGCATGTGGCGACGGCGGCGATGACACCGATACCCATTCCGAGGGCAAATTTCATGAGAAAATAAAGCGTAATTGTTTTCCCGTGACCGACGATCACATGATGCCAGGCGGTGGACCAGGCTTCGACGAACTTCTGGTTGTGCAGGTACATCGCCGGAACGACGAAATTGTTGACGATCATCGACACAACCGACCAGACAATCCAGCACGGGATCAACAGCGCAAATCCCACCAGCAGGGCGAGCGTGGTGGAGTTTCCCATCTGTCCGGTTTGGAGATCGGTCCAGGCGATGGATGCCGACACCACGGCGGACATGATGATAATCATGATGCCGGCGACGTTGATCAGCAGGCGATAAACCATCAGGTTGTTGCCGTGGTCCTCATAAATCCGCCACGGAAGTTTGACGGCGGCGCGGTTGTGGACGAGACCGTCGATGAACATGAACTGCCCTCGGCTTCCCAGCCAGCACAGCAGCGCCAGGAGTCCGATGAGCACCGCCAATCCCACCAGTCCGCCGACAATGGCGACCGAAGCGTTGGCCTGAACCCACGAGGTCGTGGATTGAAGCATCGGTCTCACGCCGCCCCGTCCGCCTCCGCTGAAATTGAACTGCGGCGTTCCCCCGCCTTCGCTCAACTGCGCCAGAAATGCGCAAAATCCCAGCACGAACCATTTCTTCATCGCAAACGGCTGGAACAGAATCTTCCTCGTGCGATCAATCGCCTTGGAGATCGGATCGACAACGGAAATTTGAACGGTCATCGTCGTGAACGGACCCTTTCCCGACAGGCCGACAATTCTCTCACGCCGCAACGTCCGTCGCAAGTCACGGTTCACCGGGTGCAGAAAAGTCGGAGCATCTGGGGCTGGGAAGACCAGAAAAAACAATGAAAAAACCGGCTTGCGAATCGGAGATTTTATGTTCCACGATCAACGGTGATTCGTCCGTGTTGGAAGACGGCGTGGATCGGATATTGGCCGATGTGGTAGAGGAAGCGGTCGAAGTTGGGAGTGTCGAGGATAGCGAGGTCGGTTTAGCAGGCTGCTGCAAAAGTCGGTATTGACACGGCTGGTAAGATTGGGATGTTTTAGGCAAGGAGGTCTCTATGCGGGGTCAACCCAACGATCAGCCGAGCATGTTCTATTCTTTGTGTATTGAAGACCGTATCCGCCCGGATCATCCGCTACGGGCCATGAAGAAACTGGTGGATGAGGATTTGTCTCGAATGGGGCGACGGTTTGCGAAAGCCTATAGCGATACCGGTCGGCCCAGCGTACCGCCGGAGCGTCTGTTGAAAGCGATGCTCCTTCAGGCGCTCTATTCCATTCGATCGGAGCGTCAATTGGTCGAGCGGATCGACACGGATTTGTTGTTTCGCTGGTTTTTGGACATGGACCCGGCGGAGGAGGTTTTTGATGCAACCGCCTTCGCGCATAATCGTCGGCGGTTGGATCAGTACGGCCTCACGGCAAGTTTTTTCGGTCAGACCGTTCGGCGAGCGTTGGGTGAGGGACTGGCCAGTGATGAGCATTTTAGCGTGGACGGTACGCTGATTGAGTCACAGGCTTCCATCAAGAGTTTTGTTCCTAGGGATTCGTTGGATCAGAAAGACTCTAACGAGGATGGTGGTAGTTTCAAGAGTCGCAATGCGGAAGTGGACTTTCATGGCGAGAGGCGATCCAATGCCACCCATGTCAGCCGGACCGATCCGGAGGCGAGACTGTATAGAAAAAGCGATGGTCAGGCGGCCCAGTTGTATCATATGGGTCATACGCTGGCGGAAAATCGCCACGGGTTGATTCTGGGGGTGGAGGTGAGCGAAGCGGCGGGGGATGCGGAACCGGCGGCGGCCTTGCGAATGTTGGACGATCTCCGAAGGAAACAGGAGGTCAAACCTCGTACCTGTGGAAGCGACAAAGGTTATGACAGCGGCCCCTTCATGATGCAGCTGGAATCGAGAAGGATTGTTCCTCATGTGGCGGTGAAGGAGGGTAAGATTGGCGGGAAATACATTCGTTGGAGAAAAGATCAGCCATCCATCGCGGCTCGTCAGCGGATGCGGCAACGCATGAAAAGCCTGGGATATCGGTTAAGCCAGAAAGCGAGGAAGAAGATCGAAGAGGCGTTCGGCTGGCTCAAGCGGATCGCGGGCTTGGCGCGTACACGGCTGGTGGGACGCTGGAAACTCCGTCAACAACTTGAGATGGCCGCCTCCGCCTATAATTTGGTGCGAATGACGCGCTTGCTGGCCGGGTAACCCAGACTCCAGCGCGGTTTTGCCAGCCTTTGTAACCTTCAGTAGACATTATTCATTGCCCGAATAGAACAGAATTCATCCTGCAAATCAGGGTTTTGCAGCAGCCTGTTAGAGCCTTTACTGCCAGTTACCCAATTGTATACACGTAAAATCGATCCGAACAGGCCCAAGTATTCGGCTCGACGGGTTGGTTTTGCAGAATCTGCGGTCCTGCTGCCCGTCAACTACACCGCAGGGGTTGAACACAATTGGCCCCAAGCGAGCAGATGGGATGAAGGAACAATATATTGAGGTCAGACAAGTTGTCAGAATGATTTTCATTTTGTATTCGTGGTCAGTCACGAGGTTGCAGTCTCGTAGTCTCGCAGGGTGTGCTTGCAGATCATGACAGTCCAACGATAACGATTTCGATAGTTGGTGGGCATGCCGGAGGAATAGCCGGCAGCAGACACCCGGTAGCGGGCAGTCGGTAGCAAGACCACCGCTCAAGAGCGGTGGCACAGCGTGAGACGTCCGCGTGGGAGCAGAAAAGACCCCCTGCTTGCTAACTTCTTGCATGAAGGTTTCCGGAGGATGCGTTAAGTGTCCTTGGCTGGCATAATTACGTTTCTGTGTTTTTTGAGATGAAGTTGTTT
>CAIVHJ010000248.1 GCA_903905665.1 uncultured Phycisphaerales bacterium | reverse complement strand
GTACATGGAAGCCAAGAATGCGCTTGCAATCGTCAATCGGATCGCCTCGCTGGCGCCCACGATACGTATGGCGGTAGCCAAATACGTTCTCGATCCAGTCAAAGACGAGACGCTGGTCACACAGGTCGATGAGAAAATCGGTCAGTTACTCAAATGTTATGACGAACTGGACAAGCTGCACCCCACTACCGAGGAACAAAAACAAATCACCGACGCCCGCCAGGCCACCCAGATTTATCACAACATTTTCAAGGAGTGGGTCACAGAATATCGTCGCGATCCCGGTAGTTCTCAGTTGGCCGACATTTATCACAAGGCGGGTCAACAAGGCGAAATCGTGATGAAGGCGGCGGAGGATTACCTCGCTGCCAAGCAGCCCGTTGTGGACAAGGTGGCTGAGTCCGTGTTCGAAGTGGCGGTAATTGATCAGACTGCCTATCGCATTCGGTTGCGCGAACGTGATTACATGCTCAAACAGGACGAAAAAACTCTGGCAGAAATGAACGACCTTCTCGGTGAACTTCGGAAGCATCTGGAGAGCTTGAAGGCATTCTCGCTCACGAAGGACGATTTCGAGCGAATCGACAAAGCCGCCAAGGCCACCGAGGAATATGCCGCCGCCGCCCAGTCGTGGGTGCAAAATGACAACAAACTTCAACAGGAAATTCTGCCCAAGATGAAGCAAATCGGCGAGACCGTGCTCACCACCGCCCAGACCGCCGAAAACGATGCCTGGAAAGTATCCACCGCCCAAGGCGAATCCACTCAGGGCGTCGTCGGACTTTCCAAGAAAATCATCGTCATCGCCCTCATCCTCGGCACCGTCGTGGGAATCGTCGCTTCGATTGTCATCACCCGAATGATCGCCAAACCCATCGTCAAAACCGTCGAGATGCTCAAGGACATCGCACAGGGCGAAGGCGACCTGACCAAACGTCTCGAAATCACCAGTCAGGACGAGGTCGGCGAACTGGCGAAATGGTTCAATACCTTCATTGAAAAATTACAGGGCATCATCCGCCGGATCGGCGGAAACGCCAACACGCTGGCGAGTGCTTCGACCGAAATGGCCTCCACCGCCAACCAACTGGCCAGCGGCGCCGAGGAAACCACCCATCAGGCCGCCACCGTCGCCAGCGCCTCCGAGCAAATGTCCGCCAATATGACCAACATGGCCGGCGCCACCGAAGAAATGAGCAGCAACGTTAAAACCGTGGCCAGCGCCGTTGAGGAAATGAATGCCAGCATCGGCGAGGTCGCCAAAAACGCCGAAAACGCCGCGACCGTCGCCGGTCAGGCCGCCCAACTCGTTCAGGACACCAACGGTAAAATCTCGACGCTGGGA
Organism: uncultured Phycisphaerales bacterium; assembly: GCA_903905665.1. Classification (GTDB taxonomy): domain Bacteria; phylum Planctomycetota; class Phycisphaerae; order UBA1845; family CAIVHJ01; genus CAIVHJ01. The sequence goes on along the minus strand of CAIVHJ010000248.1, from coordinate 5,499 downwards.
ACCGCCGCCGACGAAATCGGAAAAGTCATCGAAGTCATTCAGGATATCGCCGAACAGACGAACCTGCTGGCGCTCAACGCGACGATCGAAGCCGCCCGCGCCGGTGAAGCCGGAAAAGGTTTCGCCGTCGTCGCCACCGAAGTGAAAGAACTGGCCAAACAAACCGCCAGCGCTACCGACGACATCCGAAAACGGATTGAAGCCATCCAGGGTTCGACCGGCGACGCGGTGAAAGCCATCGGTGAAATCAGCGAAGTCATCAACAAGGTGAACGAAGTGTCGCGAGTCATCGCTTCGGCGGTCGAGGAGCAAAGCATCACCACCAAGGAGATTGCGCAAAACGTGGCCCAGTCGGCCAGCGCCGCCGACACAGTCGCCAAAGGCGTGAACGAAAGCGCCAGCGCCAGTGGTGAGATTTCCAAGAACATTGCCGGTGTGGACGCGGCGGCGAAACAAACCGCCGCAGGCGCGGGCCAAACACAGACCGCCGGCGCCGAGCTGTCCAAACTCAGCGAAGAACTCCAAAGCCTCGTCAACCAGTTTAAGGTTTGATTGAGGATCGATTCTCTCCGTGGTAACATGGGAATCCATGGAGCGAATTTCACTATTTCGTGTGGGTTGGATCGTTGCGGCTTTGACTATGACCAGTGGATGCGCCGGTTCCCCCTGCGGGAGGTTGGCGGGATTTCAAATCAGTCGTCACTGGGCGGAACAAACCTGCGATCTTCAGATCGAACCCGGAGTTCGAATCCACATCAATGCTCCCAGCCCCGATCGCTTCGATCGGAGCAAGCCGACCCGGATCATTTTTTATGCCCTGCCCAACGGCAACACGATCGAATGGACCATCGGACGACAACAGGCCGGGGGGCTGGATTGGCATTATTTCATTCAACATATCGGCGCTCAGACTCGGAGATTGCGTGAAATCATTCAGGACCGCAACATCATCGTCGCGTATCTGGAGACCGAACAGAAAAGCTGGCCCTCCTGGCGAGCCAAATATACCGACAACAGCGAACGGATCGCCGGTTTCTTGAGCGAGGTTCGGCGACAGATCGGTGTACCCAACACCGAGTTCGCGTTGTCCTGCCACAGCGGCGGGGGAAGTTTCATTTTTGGATATCTGAACGGCGTGGAGCAAATTCCGGATGACATCAATCGAATTGCGTTTCTGGACGCCAATTACGGATTCAGTGCAGACGCCGGTCATGGGACAAAACTGCTCGACTGGCTTGAGCGAAGTAAGGATCACGTTCTCGTGGTGATCGCTTACGACGACCGGGAAATCACACTCGATGGGAAGAAAGTGGTCGGTCCCGACGGGGGAACCTACCGCGCCACACACCGCATGTTGGACGCGTTCAGATCTCGCGTTGAATTGACCGAGACATCAGACGGCGACCTGGTTCGATACCGTGGTCTGGATGGGCGGTTGGATATTATCGTTCATCAAAATCCAGAAAATCGCATCCTGCATACCGTTCTCGTCGGCGAGATGAACGGCTTCATTTATGCAATGACGTCGGGAATGACCGATGAAGGCCAGGCGGCGATTTTCGGGGGTCCGCCTGCCTACACCCAATGGATTCAGCCTGACTGAGGTCGCTCAATCCCCGTTGCTTCCGATCAGTTCAAGTCGGGAGCGGTTCCAAGCCGATTCTCAATGAATGCCAAACTCGATGCCGCGATCATGGATTTGGGGGGCCGCCCTTGCATTGGGGGCCGTTCTGAGTGTCGTGGGCGTCGTGGATTACGTCGTCTATGGTTTCACGCCCGCACAGATGGTTCTTTCCAGCGATGAAATGGTTTATGTGGACGTGGCGCGCAATCTGGCGGCAGGACACGGGTTGTCCATTTCCACCACGACGTGGAAGTATCCAAACGATCTGGCGCCGTTGGTGCATTTTCCACCCGCCTTCCCGATTCTGCTGGGTGGATTATCCGCTGTCACGGGTCTGGATCCCGTGTTTTGGGCCACGCCCGTCAAAATCCTTCTATACGTTTTAATTCTGGTCACCGTTGGGGAACTAACGTGGTCGATCATCCACGACCGATGGGCGTGCGTGGCGAGCGTCGTGCTTGTGGGATTGTCCAAGATCATGCTTCACATTCATCAGTTCGCGTTCAGCGAGCCTTTGTTTGTACTGCTGATTCTTCTGGCGCTGAAAAACTGGCTGGACTATGGTGGTTCGGCATCGGCTCGTTTTTGGTGGGGTTCGGCACTTTGGGCCGGCTTGGCCGCCGTCACCCGCTATCAAGGTGCGTTCCTGATCCCCGCCGGATCGCTGATTTTCCTGCTGACCGACCCGCGTCCGATGCGCCAAGGCTGGAAAACCCGGTTGCTGCGCTCTGCGACGTGGGGGTTGGTGGCCGCCGTTTCACTGGGTGTCTGGTGGATCCGATGTCATTGGGCACCGGTGGATATTCCGGAGGGAACCGTCGGGTTTCATCCGCCGGGTTATGGAGAATTCTGGACGCTTCTGAACACCGTGGGAGGATGGTTCGTCTTTCGAGCCGCCTCGCTATGGCTCAAGCTTGCGGTTGTGCTGATTATTGGAGCATGGATGATCTTTGGCTGGGTGATCTCCTGTAAACATCCACCACAGACCCTCCTTCGAAAATGGTTCCTATTGATCGCAATTTTTTCAGGATTCCAGATGATATTTTTGCTTTGGGTATATACCTACCTCAACAATGCCTTCCCCTTCGATGATCGCATCCTGTCCAGCCTGGGAATTGTCGGCCTGATCACGGCCGTTGTTGTTTTTTTCGCGGTTGCGCGGCAATACCAGCGCCGGCGGCTGGTCGTTGCGGCGGGCATTTTGATGACGGTCCTGATTTTGACTTCTGATATCTATAACAGTTCAGTCTATTGGTACCGTTTTCGATCACCCGAAGCCGTTTCTGCCCGAAAGCACTGGATCGCTCAAATCGACGGGTTGCTTTCGCGAAGCGACCTTTGGGAAGGACGACGCAATTTCTACACCTGTGCGCCGAAAGAATTGCAGTGGTGGCTGGGGCGGCCCTTCAGACATTTACCAGGTCCGGACGACCGCGATCTGGAGGATTTTTTCAAAGCCGTGCGCGAGCAAAATGGAATGATCGTTCACTTCACGACGTTGCCTTTTGTCGAATTGTCCGTGAGCGCAGAGACCCTGCGGAATCGATCTGACCTTCAAGCGATACCGCTTGACAACGAACTCACCGTATTTATCCCCCGCCAGCCCCTCTCCGGCCCTGCGTCATCCTCATGAGGCGACGGGTTTGGCGTGGCGGAGTCATGAGTCTATAATACTTGTTCTTGCACAGAAACGCTCGTTTCGTGAGAATTGCGCCTTCTATATCTGAATTTCGGCCGAACCGAAGATGAACCGGAGCAGCCATTCATGAAACCCGAAATAATAGACGCCATCAAACGGTCCAGTGCGGTGCCGAGTATGCCGGCGGTGGTCACCCGATTTCTGGAAGTGATTCAACAGCCGGATTTTGAATATGAAGACCTCATCAGCCTGATGTCCACCGATCCCGGGACGGCGTCCGAAATTTTGCGATTGAGCAATTCGGCGCTTTTTGGTGTCGCGCGAAAAATCACGTCGATCAAACAGGCGATGATTCTGCTGGGGCCGAGGCGGGTTCGTTCGCTGGTGCTGGGCCGATACATGGTGGAATCGATCGGCAAGATCAGAATGGGCGAACTCGACTCGACGTATTTTTGGCGTCGCTCGCTCGCCACGGCGATCTTGTCGGCCCGATTCGCCGAAAAAGTCATGCCGCGTCTTCGCGAAGAGGCGTTTGTCGCCGGATTGCTCGCCGACGTCGGCGTCGCTATTCTCGCTCAGGAATTGCCGAAGGAATATGCACCGGTGCTGCGGTTGTATCAACCGCAAGGGGAATCCAACTTGGCTCAGACGGAACTGCAAGCCGTCGGGGTCACCCATGCCGAAATATCCGCCACTGTTTTGGAATACTGGCAACTACCGGAATTGATCTGCGAAGCCGTCGCCAAACACCAGAGCGACCTTGCGGTGGAGGCCGAAGACGTGAAACTGGCCCGGATTTTGTCCTCCGCCGACAAGGTGGGCAAAGTCCTCTGCGAAAGCCCGGAACTGGATCATCTCGTCGAACGACTGGATGCGACGATGAAGTTCATCGGGTTGGACGTTCAGGCGCTTCCCCCCATCCTCGAAAACGTGGAAACGGACATCAACGAATTCGCCGATCTGCTCCGAATCAAGATCATTTCCAGCAGCATCTATGCTCTGATCGCCAAAGCCATCCGCGACTACATGGTTACTCAGGTCGGGAAAGAATAACCCTCTGAATGAAGTTTTATGAGGATGGTGCCCATAGGTAGGGGCACGGCATGCCGTGCCCGATTATGGATATGATAGGCGGTACATCCAAAAAGAAGCCGCTCCAGCCTGATCATCCCACGGGATGGAACCGACTACTGCGAATGACCGAAAAAGACGATGTTGTAACACCGCCAAGTCGCTTCATACGGCAACCCCATCACGAGCAGCAGCTGAGCGACGCAGTTCCAGAAGAAATGTCGAATCGGCGCGACTCGAAACATGACGAAAAATAGAATGAACAGTCCGCCGAGGCTGACATTCGGCGCCGAAAGTTTGATCCGGGTTTCGGCGGGCATGAACGGCTCGAGGATTCCGAATCCGTCGAGCGGGGGAATCGGTATCAGGTTAAACAACACGGCCATCGCCTGCAGGGTCGCCATCGCGCCGAGGAACAAGACCCACGTGGGCTGCTCGACGGCATTGGGATCGACCAGTCCGGTGCGGGGATGCAAAACGACGGCCAAAATCAGCAACAACAGGATGTTGGATAATGGTCCGGCGGCCGAAACGGCACTTTTCCACCAGGCGTTTTTCAGGCGATGGGTTTCGATTTTTACGGCCGCCCCCGGCAGCGGCATCCCACCCATCCAGAGAATCAAACACGGAAGCAAAATCGTATAAATCGGATGAATGTACGCGATCGGGTTGAGCGAAAGGTAGCCTTTTTGCCGGACGGTGCGATCCCCGCCCCAATATGCAATCAGGGCGTGGGCGAATTCATGGAAGCAGACAGAAAGAATCCATCCGATGATGACGGCGACGAGCAAGGGACTGTAACGTACGTTCATGATTGTTTTTCCTCGCCCGGCGGAGGGGGTTGTTTGAGAAATCGTCGGTCTCCGACCCGTCGGGTGAACCCGATTTTATCCAGATATTCCAGAATCGGAACCACGTATTTCCGGGTGGATTTTAACAAAACGCGAATTTCAGAGACGGTCCTGCCTTCTTCGCCCTGCATCGCCGCAGCAAGCAACGATTTCAATTCCTCCAGCCGTCGCGCGTGCAAATACAAATCGGATGCCACAAATACCAGATCACCGGAGGATTGGGCGATGTGGATAAGTTTCATCACGCGCTGGATCGGCACGCCGACCACGGACTTGAGTTCCCCCGGCGCGGGAGGTTGAAATGCGGCCTTGTG
>CAIVHJ010000247.1 GCA_903905665.1 uncultured Phycisphaerales bacterium | reverse complement strand
TGGGAAGGGAACTCCTACGGATTTGGGTTGATCGGTATCGTGGGGACGCGCAGGCTAAAGCCTGCGGCTCTTGGGTTTTTGGTCTCTTCAACGCACATGATTCAAGTGGAATCCGTATTACCCCTCACCCTACCCTCTCCCCTGGAGGGGAGAGGGGTAATGAGACAGGTCTAAGCGGGTCGGATCATTTCACGGATGGCGCGGATGTGGTTGGGGGTAGTGCCGCAGCAGCCGCCGACGATGTTGGCGCCGGCTTCGATCAGGTCGGGAACCTGAGTGGCCATTTCGAGCGGGGAGTCGGGATAGACGGTTTCCCAGTCTCGCATTTCGGGGACCCCGGCGTTGGGTTGTGCGAGGATCGTGGCGGAGGGGGCGGCTTTTCGGATTTCACGAACGATGTGGATCATCTCGTTGATGCCGTTGCCGCAGTTGCAGCCGATGATGTCCACGCCGATTTTGAGCAATGTTTCGGCCATCTGCGTGGGCGTGACGCCCATCATGGTTCGATATTGTCCTTTGGCGGTTCTCTGGAAGGTCATGGTGCAGGCGACTTCGAGGCGGGTGTGGTCTTTGGCGGCCTGGATCGCCAAACGTGCTTCGTCGAGATCGGACATGGTTTCGACGGTGACGGCATCGGCGCCGCCGCGATCGAGAGCGACGATTTGCTCGCGGAAGGCTTCGTAGAGGTCTTTTTCGGTGACGTCTTTCATGAGGAGCATTTTTCCAGTGGGTCCGACCGAAGCCATGACGTGGCGGTTGGGGCCGGCGGCTTTTCGTGAGATTTCGGCGGCGGCTTCGTTGATCGGCGCGACGCGGTCCGCCAAACCGTACAATTCGAGTTTGAACCGGGTTCCGCCAAAACTGTTGGTCTTGAGGATGTCGGCGCCGGATTCGACGTAACGGCGAGCGATGTCCGCGATCACGTCGCGATGATCGAGATTCCACAATTCGATGCATTCGCCGGGTTGAAGGACGCCCTGCTGGAGGAACGTGCCCCATCCTCCGTCGGAGACCAGAACGGCGCCGGTTTTGACTTGCTCAACGATGCGCTTCATGCATTGCACTCCGGCGGAAGTGTGGGGGTCGTCGGGGATGTATGTTATCTCCCAGACGGCGCGAAGTCACGCACGGTCGGATGGCGGACCTGCGGTTCGTGTCGTCAGACCTCGTTCGGCGGGATCGAACGGCGTGCCGCATTCGGGACAACGATTGACCGTCAAGCCGATCAACAAATATCCACATTCCATACATCGAGGCCCACCGAGATCGTACAATTCGATCCGACACGTCAATAGGTTCAGCATAGTAGTCCACCAGCGTTTCTGTGTTCGTATCGTCGCCTCTCCGAGAGTCGCAATCCAAATGATGAGCGAACCGCACATCGAAGTCCAAAGGCCGATATGGTTTCCCCGGTTATTAATTAATCCGGGGAAGAACCAGATTCCGAACCAAACGAGGCAACACAGCGCCGTGTACCAGCGCAAACACAAAAGCCCTCTAACTCCGAGACGAAGGGTCCGCAAGAAATAGATGAGTGAAACCAAACAGAACAGCACAAAAAACCATTCCCAGAAGCTCCAGGTGCTCGAATTTCTGAGATATTCCATAACTGAGACAATAATCAACGGGATCAGCACCAGTCCAAACAAAAACGGAATCGATATTCCCAGGGTACGCTCAGTTTTGACACGGTAGTTGC
>CAIVHJ010000246.1 GCA_903905665.1 uncultured Phycisphaerales bacterium | reverse complement strand
CTCCGTGTTGGGACAAAAACAACTTCATCTCAAAAAACACAGAAACGTAATTATGCCAGCCAAGGACACTTAACGCATCCTCCGGAAACCTTCATGCAAGAAGTTAGCAAGCAGGGGGTCTTTTTTAATCAGAAACTCAACCCTCAGGGAGCGTGTTGCAGGAATGCGGAATGATGAATGCGGAATTCGGAATTACGATGATCGACGAACAACGAACGACAACCCCGTTTAGCGGCAGACCCGGTAGGGTCGCGCGAGAGCTCCATCACTCGCATTGCAGGAAACATCGCACGCTTATCGTTCATTCCGCTCAGAATTCATAGGTGAACGATTGCGTGAGTCCGGTCGTAACGATCGTCGCCGTGACGGTGTCCACCACCCCTTCCGCCCCTCCGGGAATGTAGAACATTGCCACGCCGGTTTCATCGGTCGGGATCGTTTCCGTGTTGCCGTATCCATCGGTGCCGACAATGGAGAATGTAATTTCCACTCCTGCCGTGGCGGGCGAAATGCGTCCGGTGACACTCACTCCCATCAGCGGCCCCGGATCCGCCGGTGAAGCCGACAAAGACAAATTGAAACCACTGGTGTCCCCCTGATTCTCAAGGTCCACCAGCACCACCGTGGAATTCCCGGGCGGCGCGGTGACGGTCGTATTCTGAAGTTCGTCGTTCGTCCCCAGCGCAGTCACGTCATAGTCTCCATCGGGCACCACAATGTCGATCGTGTCGTTGTCTGAATCCGGAACGGCAACCACAATCGGTCCGTCCCCTTCACCCTCCAACACCAGCGCCTCAATGTCTTCGGCCGTCGTCCCATCCCCATCGTCGGAAAACAGCGCTCCTAACCCGCCGAAATCTTCATCCAAACCACCCGCCAACGACTCGGCATCCTCCACAAGCCCGCTGAAATTCTCATATTCCTCGGCCAACTGGTCGAAATCGATCTCGATGCCCAGCGATTCACCCAGACGTTCCTGCAACCATTCCTGGGCGCGCTCTTTGATCTGGTCCTTCACGGTATCCCCTGCCGCTCCCACCGGATCCTCCCCGATTTCGTTCAACTTATCGACGATCTCCTGCGCCTTATCCACCCCTTCGCAAAATTGCGGGAACTTCGCACAAATAATCGCTTTGCTGCCTTCCGCGATGACCTGCGCGCCGGCTTCTACCCCTTTCGCTCCCTCCCTCGCGGCGATATCAATCGGCCGGGCGGAAAGATCCTGCGCCTTGTTCCCATACGCGGGAATGTCGATATTGTGCACATAATCGTTGTGCAGTCTCGCCGCACTGTGATCCAGATCGCCATTCGTCAACTTCTCGAAAAACTCGTTCGCATTCCCGCCGATATCCTGACCCGGAAGACTATCCTGGGCGGACTGATACATCTGCTGCCGCTCCGCCTCCGAGAGCTGAGCCGCAATCTGCAGAATATCATTCCGACGCCGTTCACCCGTCGCGCCGCGCATCCAGCTCACAAAATCCCCGATCGCTCCGATCACCCCTTGCGGCAGACGCGGATGACCCTGGACGTAGCGCACTCGGCTGTTGGGCGTCGAATGTTGCGTCAGAAACACACCGGCCGCTTCATAGGCGGGCACAGCCGCTTCGATCCGGTCCGATAGGTCCATCAACGTCTCATAATCTGCATCGGTCAGATCCACGCTGCTGTCGAACAGCGGTTTCGTACCTCCGTCGCTGAACATTTCCAGCAGCGACGCATAAGCGTACATCTCGGCATCCGCCATCCCCATCAACGCTTCCGCCGCCTCGCGGTTATTCGCAATATCACCATCGGGGGGCGAACTATTTTCCTGACCGTTGGTATTCCCTCCGGACCCTCCGCAACCATAACCGATCATCAACAAACTCATGACCAAACCGATGAAACCGAACCGCATTCTTGTTGGCATGGCAAGTACTCCTGTGATTTGTGGAATCCAATCTGATGTGAACCGAGTGGAATTCTACTTGACTTCTGTAGATAGCACCACGCTTGCATGGTGTTTGCTATACAAAAAAAGAAAGCACCGAGTGCTCACTGAGCGTCCCCGATGCTTTCCGGAGGGGAAAGAAGCCGATGGATACAAACCTGCGTTCCAACCCTCTATGAAATTATAAATCCTCTGTCTCAACTATCGGCCGGACATGCATCCTCCAATTATGTTTTATAGCACAAATCCCACGATTTCAAATTTATCGGACGATTTTTCTTATTTCCCTTTCAGCATTGGGCATACCCGCAACTGGGGCACTGCACGCACCCTTCGCTAAAGTAAAGTGTCGCATGGCATTCGGGACATTGCACCTTGTACCGCGGCTCGATTCGAATAGGAGTGGAGATGCCCGCATCTCCGATCGTTGCAGGCATCCCAGGATTTGTGGTGTGGCGCAGACCGTGATTAGGACCGTTGCGCTTCCCGTTTCCATTCCCCGCCCCGTTGCCATTACCTTGACCGGAGCCAACCGAAGACGGGGGGCGATCGAGTTCGTTAGAATCCATGCGACCCAGAAGCAGATTCTCCAATCCGAATCGCTCCTTGGCCCTCTGATATTTCTTCAAAGCCTGAGCCACTCCATCGCCCAGACTCATGATCTTGCCTTCCTTCGTCGGGATCGTCATCGACGAACCGATATCCTTGAGCTGATTGATCACGTGTTTCAGCGACCCCCCCGATCGCAACCAAAGACTGATCATCCGACAAATCGCCTCCAGATCGCTGTTCGCCAGGTCCCCTCCCTTGCCCAGCTGCGCGAAGACTTCCAGCTCTTTTTCAGTCTTCGGGTCCACCGTGATCTTCACATGCATGTTCCCGAACGGCGTCATCTGCCGTATCCGCAATCCGCTGACGATCTCAGGAAGGTCTTTCGGCTCGAACGGCTTCTCAATGATCTTGACCACCGCTTCAACGGCGCTCGGGGACTGACCCGACGCTTCCTGCTGATGCTTCTTCTCGCTGTCCTTCAGCGCCATCGGTTGCGACGACCGGCACCCGTCCCGATAAACCGTCACCCCCTTGCACCCAAGGTCGAAGGCGAGATTGTAAATCTTCTCCACGTCTTCGACCGCAGCCTCATGAGCAAAATTGATTGTCTTGGATATCGACGAATCATTGTGCTTCTGGAAGGCCGCCTGCATCCGAACGTGCCACTCCGGTTCGATGTCGTGCGCGCACACAAACACTTGCCGAACATCGTCCGGTATCCCCTCAATAAAGGCGAGGGTGCCTTCCGTGGCAATGCGATCCATCAAACCCTCGCTATAAAACCCCCGCTCCTCCGCCACCTGGCGGAAAATGGGGTTGATTTCAACCAACGGTTTCTCACCCTGTTTCTGCCCCTTGAGCACGTTGCGGAAAAACGCCGGACTGAACAGCGGTTCGATCCCGCCGGAACAGTCGGCGATGATGCTGATCGTCCCCGTCGGTGCGACCGTTGTACAGCAGGCGTTCCTCTGCTTGCGATGATGCTCCGTATCCCAAGTGCTGTCTTTCCAATTCGGGAAACACCCGCGCTCATCCGCCAGATACTCGCTGTAATGATGCGACTCGTCGTTCACGAATTTCATGAACTTCTCGCCCCAGCGAATCCCCTCGTCGCTGCTGTACCGCACGCTCAGTTTGTACAGCGCATCGGAAAATCCCATGATCCCCAGCCCGATCTTGCGGTTGGCTTTGCACATCTGGTCGATCTGCGGCAGCGGGTAATTATTGGCGTCGATGACGTTATCAAGAAATCGCACGCTGTGGTGCACGCACGTTCGCAGCGTGTCCCAGTCCACATACGCCTGATCCGTGCAACTGTTTCGCACAAACACGCCCAAATTGATGCTGCCCAGATTGCACGCTTCGTACGGCAACAGCGGCTGCTCACCGCACGGATTCGTCGCCTCAATCCGGCCGACGTGCGGCGTGGGATTGAACTGATTGATCCGGTCGATGAACACCACACCGGGTTCGCCCGTTTTCCACGCATTCTGAACGATGATGTTCCAGATATCACGCTTGCTGTAAACTTCCTGTCCCGGTCCCGTTTCATCGTCGCACGGAATCAGCGTACGAACGTCGTATTTCCATATCTCGATCGTCTTGGGAAGATACCACTTCTTCCCGTTCCGGGGATTCACAACGATATGGGGTGAATCGGGATTCTTCCGAAACTCGTTCATCCACGCATCTGGAATCTTGACCGAAATGTTGTAATTCGTGAACTGCGTCAAGTCCTGCTTGGCATGGAGAAACTTCAGAATGTCGGGGTGCTGGATATACATCATCCCCATGTTCGCCCCGCGGCGGAACGCCCCCTGCTGAATAGCGTTGGTGGCTTCGCTGAACGCTTTCCAGAAACTGATCGGACCGCTCGTCGTTCCACCGGAAGTCTTGATGAAATCTCCCGTCGGACGCAACTCGTCAAACGCAAACCCTGTGCCTCCACCAGCCTTCTGAATCAATGCCGTGTGCTTGATCGACTCAAAAATTTCTTCAATCGAATCCTTCACCGGCAACACAAAACACGCGCTGAGCATCCCCATTTCTCGCCCGGAATTCATCAGGGTGGGGCTGTTGGGCATGAATTCCTGACGGGCCATTAACTCGTAATAAAGGTCTTCCCATTTCTGACGATTGCGCTCGTCCTGATGATAGACCAACTCCACGTCGGCCATCGTTTTGGCGACGCGCCGGAACATTTGCTCCGGCATCTCGATGCATTCACCCGCCTCATTCTTCTTCAAATAACGGGCTTCCAGTACGCGGCGGGAATTTTCGGTCAAATTCAGAACATCCGTGTCCTCGAATCTGTCCTGGACTGGTCTCAATCGCGTCGCAGTTATGACTGACATGTGAGACACTCCATTCCGATTCCTGCTCCTGCCCTCATGGCAGAAGGCTCCGACTCTTCGATCTCCAATGTGTTACCGGAAAAGCGACAAAAACAGCGCGCACCATCCCCCTCCGGGATGTCAGCACCCCAAAAAGGCGATTCATCTCTGGCGGATGACAATGAAAACGATCACCACAAGAATTGAGTGGCAGAAGAAATCTACCACAAGATGTAGTAGGCCGCCAGTGGAAAACCACAATTTTTTTGCAGATTCTCCTAACCATAGTTCACCACGGAAGTTCCGACGGAAAAATTTTTTGCACCCCGAAATCCAATTGTTAAGCAACTACATGTAGGGTTCAATCTATTCAGTCACACAAAATATCGACCATACCTCGATGATCCTGCGACACTTTCTCGCCTTAATTATTATAGATCCGCACGTACAGGAGGAGCGTGGTTATGTACTCCGTGAGCGTCTCGTTGAGTCTTGGTGGGGAGGCAGCGTCCGATAACCGATGCACGAAACGAAAGGTGTTGGAGCGGTTGCTACTGGATCGGAGGGGGGTTCTTAATGCCACCGCGATTCATGATGGAAACCCAGTCGCCGGCTTTGACAAACATCACCGAACCATCGCAAAACAGCACGTTTCCACCATTATGATTGTGATTGGCGGGGGGCTCGTATGCGACGATTTGGCGGGGATTTTTGAGGCATTGATCCATATTCATAGGCGGGACATAGATATACGATACTTTCCCGAGCGTATCGCCAGAGGTCGGGCAGATCAGCGTGTTCTCGGTAATCACACCAGTATCAAGGAGCAGATCGAGTTTCGGCGGGTATTCGTTTTGGTTCTCTGAGGCATAGACGTTGAGTGCGTCTCCGATGGTCTTGAGGTCGAAGCCACATTTGGTCTGCATCGCCATCTCTCTGGCTCGGGAGAGCGACGGCAGAAGGATTGACCTGCCCCCGAATTCTGTACCAGTGGTTATGAGAGTCGGGACCATGTTTTCATTTACGGGCTTTTCCTCTTCGGTGCTTTCCGGAGGGGAAGAAGCCGGGCGATTTGGGGGCAGAGCCCCCAAGAGCCGCGAATGCGGCGGCGAACTCCGCCGGTGTTTTGTATCCCAAACTGCTATGGGGACGGTGGTGATTGTACTCGCTTTGCCAGGCGGCGGCCAATGTCTGAGCTTCGGACAGGTCCGCAAACGACTCTGCATTCAGCAACTCGTCTCGTAACTTGCCATTGAAACTTTCTGCATAACCGTTCTCCCACAGCGATCCCGGTTCGATGTATAAGGTGTCTACCTAGGCGGTTGCCAGGTAGCTCTGAATCGCTGTCGCGATGAACTCCGGACCGTTGTCGCTGCGGATGTGCTGGGGCACACCCCGAACCCAAAACACCTGAGCGAGGATATCGATCACGTCGGTTGCCGTCATCGAACGATCCGCCTCTAAGGCCAACCACTCGCGGGTGTACTCGTCGATCAGGCTGAACCACTTCAAGGATCGACCCCGCTCGTCGGGGTCGAAGATGAAATCCCAAGCCCAAACATGATTCGGATACGCCGGTCGGTGGCGAACAATGCCGTTGCCACTTTGACCCAAACGACGCTTTTTATGCTGTTTCCTGGGCACTTTGAGTCCTTCCCGTTTCCATAGCCGATACACTCGTTTGCGATTCACCTTCCAACCCTCCGACCGTAATAAGGCCCAGATTCGTCGATATCCATATCGCGGGTGACGACGCACCTGCTCATGGATCTGCTGAACCAACCGAACTTCATCGTCACGCCACTGCGGTTGATAGCGCTGAGTACTGACAAACTGTCAACGGAGGTGGAGTGAAAACTTCACCTCCAACCCTTTGACCGACAGTTTGGAGCAACCCTCATGCCTCAAAAACGCAGCCACACGGCGGAACCTCACGATCCCAGATGGATCGTTCCTCCATTTCACGCTGAACCAGGACAGACCGATGTTCATTGGAATTACATTTGTTAGTTTTGTGGCAAATGCCATGTTTACAGGAAAAAGAATGTAGACATACTCGTACTCGTAAATCACAAACCACCCTTGCTTGTCGGTTCATGCGATTCAATTACCATGTTTCGGATCTGCCGGGGAAATTTATAACTTTTGCTGATCCGACAGATACCTACGTTTTCTTGACATTGAAAAATTCTCCATTCGGTATTACATTAAGATTAACTCAAACTGCGACCTTCTCAAATTCCGATTGGAGCTGGACAACACCTTCATGCTCAAGAGACATTGGATAGAGATATTGGGGGTAATGGCACTAATCTCAATATCTGGCGTTATTTTCTTTTTGTTTGAAAGCAACCCTCAAGACACCATTCCCCCCAACATGGCTTCCCAAGAAGAACAGTTCTTCCGTCAACTCATTGCGAGACATCATCGTGGAGGCATTGTGGCCTACAACCAGTTCTTGTATGGGTATCCGT
>CAIVHJ010000245.1 GCA_903905665.1 uncultured Phycisphaerales bacterium | reverse complement strand
TGCCCGAAATGAAAATCACCGAACCGTATTCGCCGATCGCCCGCGCAAATGCCAGCGCAAATCCGGTCAGCAGCGCCGGCCAGACTTCGGGCAGAATCACTCGCCAGATCGTTTGCCACCTCGGCGCCCCCAGACTGGCCGCCGCCTCCTCGACCTGCGGATCGAGGTCTTCCAGCACCGGTTGCAGTGTCCTGACCACAAACGGCAAACTGATGAATGTCAACGCCACCGTCACTCCGAGCGGAGTGAGGGCTACAGAAATCCCCATCGGTTCCAAATAGCGACCCAGGAAACCGTGACCGCTGTAAATCGACATCAGGGTAATACCCGCCACCGACGTGGGCAACGCAAAAGGAAGGTCAATCAAGGCATCGAACAATCGACGTCCGGGAAAACGATATCGCACCAACACCCACGCCACCATCGTCCCGAACACCATGTTGGTCAGCGCAGCGATCAACGAAGAACGCAAACTCAACCGATAGGCCGCCACAGCCTGAACGTCCGTGACCGTCGTCCAGAATTGCCCCCAACTCATGCTCGTCGTCTTGACGAATAATCCGAGCAGCGGAATCAAAACCAGCAGACTCACGTACAACAGGGTCATTCCGAACGTGAGTCCGAAACCGGGCAGAATGCTGGGTTGTTTCAATTGGAGCTTCATGGACCCGGTTTATAAATCTGATCGAAGATTCCCCCGTCCATAAAATGTTTCTGCTGAGATTTTTCCCATCCGCCAAAATCCCCGTCGATCGTCAAAAGCTCCAGCCGAGAAAAACGATCGGAATACTCAGCGGTCACGGAGGGATCGCTCGGACGATAATAATGTTTGGCGATGATCTCCTGTCCGGTTTTGCTGTACAGAAACTCCAGATAGGCCGATGCCGCTTCGCGCGTTTGATGCTTGTCCACTACTTTGTCCACAATGGCCACCGGCGGCTCCGCCAAAATACTCAGCGAGGGCGCCACGATTTCAAATTCATCGGCCCCCATCTTCTCACAGGCCAGATAAGCTTCGTTTTCCCACGCGATCAAAACGTCTCCGATCTTCCGTTGCGTGAACGTCATTGTCGAGCCGCGGGCCCCCGTGTCCAGCACAGGTACATTATGAAACAACTTCGTCACGAATTCTTTGGCCTGGGCTTCGTCGCCCTTGTTTTTCCGCAGCGCATACCCCCAGGCGGCCAGATAATTCCATCGGGCGCCGCCGGATGTCTTGGGATTCGGCGTGATTACCGACATACCGGGCTTGATCAGATCGTCCCAGTCCTTAATCCCTTTGGGATTGCCCTTGCGAACCAAGAACACGATCGTGGACGTATAGGGGCAACTATTGTGGGGCAACCGCTTCTGCCAATCCGGTGCGATCAGGCCACCTTGTTTGCTGATTTCGTCGATATCCGACGCGAGCGCCAACGTCACGACGTCCGCCTCCAGACCCTCGATGACCGATCGCGCCTGTTTCCCGGAACCCCCGTGTGATTGCTGGATGGTGATTTTCTGCCGGTGTTTCTCCTGCCATTGTTGGGCAAACACCTCATTCAATTCCTGATACAACTCCCGAGTCGGATCATAGGAAACATTCAACAAGGTTACTTCTTGGGGGGTCTCATCCCCAACGGAGGACAAAATTGTGATCGCATTCCCCATCGCCAATAACATCGCCAAAAGCATAGGGTTCACCCTTTCATGAAAAACAAATCCAAAACTGCGTTTCTGAGGGGTATTGTACCGGTGATCGCAATGACCATCCAGCAAGATGCGAATGGATCATCATTCCTTGAAAAACAGCAGGTTACACTGATGGTCGGGAGCGCAAAGCTCCCGCTTTGCCTCTCTTGAAGGACGCTTCCCAATTGAGTTACACTGACGGCGGATCGGTGGTGTTCATCGACGAAGCGATTGAGAATTGGGAAGAATTTAGCAAAAGGAGCGGCAGACATGAGAAAAGCGACTCTGATCAGCGTGGTGGTTTTGAGCATCGGATGGTGGGTGGGTTCGGTTTATTCGGGCGACGAGCCGAAGAAGCAACCCACGCCTTCGACACCCCCTGCTACCGCGAAAACTGAAGGCGAAAAACAACCGGAGATGAAACCGGTGGAAGTAACCCCCCAGCACAAAGTGCTGCATCATTATGTCGGCGAGTGGAAAGTGGAAAGCAAACATTGGGAGTCCCCGGACGGGCCGCCCACGGTCGGTTATGGGAAAAGAACTTATCGTCTCGCCCTGAACGGTCTGGCCCTCGTTTGCGAAATTCAGCTCACCAGTGATCAGGGGGATTATACGGGAATGGGAATTACCACGTGGAACACCATGACGAAGAAGTATGATTCCGTCTGGGTGGATAATTACTGTTACAACGGTATTGACCGGATGGACGGCGTGTACGACGAAGCCACAAAAACGTTCACGTCGTCGGCGGTGGGAACCATGCCGGACGGAACCAAAATTCCCTATCGCATCGTGAGCAAAGAAGAAAGCAACGACAAGATCGTCGAGCAGTTCTTCATGGCCGGTCCCGACGGCAAGGAATTCCGGACAATGGAAGGCACGTACACTCGTGTGAAGTAACCCATTTGACGGGGCGGGACGCGCGGATCGGCACCGGCACGGGAATCATCGAGTGGGGGTGTCGATCTGCGCCGGAATGAGGTGAATGACTCAGAGCGCGTGGTTTTGTCGGGCACCATCATTGTGCTATAATGAGATGCGATGAAAAGTTATCAGGCCCTTTTTCTGAAGCGTGATCGTTGGTGGATTGGATGGTCCACGGACATGCCCGGCGCCCTGACTCAGGGAAAGACACTGGAGGAGGCCAAGCGCAACCTTCGTGATGCCATTCGCTTGCTTCTTGAACCGGTTGACATGAAACGCTTGCCCAAAGCGCGACTGGTTCAGGAGCGAATTCAGGTGTGACAGAGTGAAACGGCGTCAATTGATACGTCATCTCGAATCTTACGGATGTTATCTCCTCAAGGAAGGGCGGCGTCATTCTCGCTATATCAACCTGGCAAATAAATCCTGTCAGGCGACCGTTCCGCGACATCGTGAAATCGATGATTTATTGGCGAAAATGATTTGCCGCCAACGGGGAATACCGCCTCCATAATTCATACGTGCGTCGGTGCTTCGGAACGGCAACACATCGAAAAGGCGGTGATGGAAGAATCATGGCTGACCAGGCGTCCTTATCAACCGTTGGACATCTTTCCGATGAGACGGAGTTTTATACGCCGCTGCCCAGTGGGTATCGGATCGGGCAGACGAAGTACGTCATCGTTTTCGGAACGGTGATGAGCGGACTGGGCAAGGGGATTTTTGCGAGTTCGCTCGCCAAGGTGCTTAAGGACGGCGGGTTGACGGTTGCTCCGATCAAACTCGAAGGCTACCTCAATATGGATTCCGGAACGCTCAATCCGTTCCGTCATGGCGAGGTCTTCGTGCTGGACGACGGCATGGAATGCGACATGGACCTCGGCACGTATGAGCGGATGCTCGATCAGAATCTCACCCGCGCGAATTTCACGACGAGCGGTCAGATTTTTTCCCGGGTTCTTGAGAAGGAGCGTCGTGGAAGTTATCTGGGGCGGGACGTGCAGATGATTCCGCACGTGACGGGCGAGGTCAAAAGCCGGCTCCGCGAATTGGCGGTGGCCAGCGGGGCCGACGTGATCTTTGTCGAGATCGGCGGGACCGTGGGCGACGTGGAAAACGCCTATTTCATCGAAGCCGCACGGGAGTTGGCGTTTGAGGAAGGCCCGCGGAGCGTGTGTTTTGTGGCGCTGACGCTGATTCTCGAACCGCCGACGCTGGGTGAGCAGAAATCCAAAGCCGCACAGTTGGGCATCCGCCGGTTGCTGGAAAACGGAATTCAGCCGCACATCATCGCCTGCCGGTCCCACAATCCGATCACCAAAAAAGTCCGAGAGAAAATGTCGCTTTACAGCAACGTTCCGTTCGACCGAGTTTTTAGCATGCACGACTGCGAAAGCGTGTATTTGATCCCTAAGATGCTCTGCGAGAATGGGTTGGATCGGGCGGTGGTGGAGATACTCGGTTTGGAGGACCGCATCGATACGCAGTTATCGACGCGGGCGCAAGCGGCGTGGGATGATTACGTCGGACGTTTTCAGCGTGCCACGACCACGCTGCGGATCGGGATTACCGGAAAGTACACGTCGGTGCGGGACAGTTATGCCAGCATCATTCAGGCGCTGGAGCATGCCGGTACGCATCATGACGTTCGGGTGGAGATTGAATGGATCGACACGTCGCAGATCGACGACGAAAACGCAGAATCAGCCCTGCAACACCTGCACGGGATCATCGTCCCGGGCGGATTCGGCGCTCGGGGGATTGAAGGCAAAATCGCCTGCGTGCGATGGGTGCGGGAAAACAAAATTCCCTATCTCGGTCTGTGCTATGGGTTTCAGATGGCGGTCGTCGAGTACGCCCGCAATGTGTGCGGGTTGGTCGGCGCCAACACGACCGAAGTGGCTCCGGATTCGGCATATCCCGTCATCGACGTTCTTCCGGAACAGAAAGCCATCGAAGGACTTGGCGGAAATATGCGACTGGGGGGTCGGGACGTTGCGATTAAGGCGGGGACCCTCGCGGCCAAGTTGTTCAACAATGCCCCCGAAACGCACATGCGATTCCGGCATCGGTATGAAGTCGATCCGCGATTCATTCCCCAACTGGAGGCGGGCGGGATGGTCTTTTCGGGGCGAGCGCCAGATCACCCGATCATGCAGGTTTTGGAACTCCCCCCGGATCGCCACCCGTTCTTCCTAGGCACGCAGGCCCACCCGGAATTCCTGAGCAGACCGCTACGACCGGAACCCCTGTTCATGGGTTTCATCCGAGCCGCCGTGCAACGAATGCAGCAGGCCGACAGGCACACCTGCCGGGCGTAAAGGCGGATTTCGGAATGCAAAGTGATGAATGAAAAACAGGATCCATCGCCTGTCGTTCATGACACGCGATTCGCGATTCAACTCGGAAGTCTTTTCTCCATTCAGCATTCACCATTCATCATTTCTGTTCCTCGTTTGAACCTTGTGCTCTGCGGAGTTTTGTAGTTTTGTAGGGTGTGATTGCACACCATGGTATTTTAATAACGACGATTTCAATAATTGGTGGGCAGTGCCCACCCTACCGATTTCACGTTCCCAAGAGCGCCACAAAGGGATCAATGTCGGCAAAAGTTATGCGACCATCGTGGTTGCAGTCGGCGTTAAGCCAGTGGCAACGTGGATGAGCGAGGTTCCAGGTGAGCGGGTTTGCGCCGAGGGCAGAGACAAACGGGTCGATATCGGCAAAGGTAACCCGACCATCGCCGTTTATGTCGCCGGGTATCGCCTTCAGACCAAGGCTGTGGTACGGGCCTGCTGCGACGGCGACAAAGCCGCTGTTGGATGCCGGAACATTGCATTGGCCGAAGTTGTTCCGTCCCCACGCAACGATCGAGCCGTCAGTCTTCAGGCCCAAGGTGTGGGAGTAGCCTGCTGCGACAGAAACGAAGCCGCTGTTGGGCGCCGGAACGTTACATTGGCCGTTCTCGTTCGATCCCCACGCCACAATCGATCCGTCGGTCTTCAGACCCAAGGTGTGGGAGTAGCCCGCCGCGACAGAAACGAAGCCGTTGTTTGGCACCGGGACGTTGCATTGGCCGGAGGAATTGTCTCCCCACGCCACGATCGAACCGTCGGCTTTCAGACCAAGACTGTGGACATTGCCCGCCGCGATGCCGATGAAATCGGCATTGGGCACCGGAACGTTGCATTGGCTGTGGTAGTTGTCTCCCCACGCTACAATCGATCCGTCGGCCTTCAGACCGAGGCTGTATTCCTCACCCGCCGCGATGGCGATGAAGCCGGTGTTCGGTTCCGGGACGCTGCATTGGCCGTAGTCGTTCCTCCCCCACGCCAGGATCGAGCTGTCAGCCTTGAGACCCAAGCTGTGGTCCCCGCCGGCCGCGATGCCGATGAAATCGGCATTAGGTGCTGGTACGTTGCACTGGTCGTAGTCGCTCATTCCCCAGACCACGATCGAGCCGTCGGCCTTCAGACCCAAGCTGTGCATGTACCCCGCTGCGATGGCGATGAAGCCGGTGTTCGGTGACGGAACGTTGCATTGACCGTTGCCGTTGAGTCCCCATGAAACGATCGAGCCGTCGGCCTTGAGGCCCAGGCTGTGATCCCAGCCTGCCGCCGCGGCAATGAAGCCGGTGTTGGGCGCGGGCACGTTGCATCGGCCATAATCATTACTTCCCCAGGCGACGACTGAGCCGTCGGCCTTGAGGCCCAGACTGTGAGCAGTGCCCGCCGCCAGGGCGACGAAGCCC
>CAIVHJ010000244.1 GCA_903905665.1 uncultured Phycisphaerales bacterium | reverse complement strand
GGCGTTTACGATGTCGGCGACTTGGAATTGATAAAAAAATATAGTGAGGTAAGGCTGGATGATTCTGGTTGCCTAACCTACTTTGAAGAAAAACCGCCAAAACCGAAAATTGGCCGTAAATCGGGAGTTCGGGGCGGTCGTCGAGTTTTTTGATGCCCAGGGCGTCGTAGAGGATTTTTTCATCGAACGATCGTTTGCCGACGCGAAACGTACACTCCAGAAGCCAGGCTCCGCGCGTGAGAATATGACAGAACCAGTGAGTGGGTTTGGAATTGGGCGAGCGAATTTCGATACGAGAGCGGTGGTTCCAGTCGGTTTTGAGATCGCCGGATTTTTCGATGGTATCCGTGAGCCATTCCAGTGCGGCGGGTTCCCAGCGGGGTCGCTTTCCGTCGGTGGCGAGAGACAGTCGGGTGTGCCATTTGCGGCCGTCTTTTTCCCACGGGGTGGTCGTCTCGGCCTCGCCCGACGGTAGTTCCAGTTCGGCGTCGATTTGTGCTTGCCGTTTGGCGGATTCCTCAACCGTGAAGACTTGCCGTTCTCCGTGGGGTCCTCGCCGAAGCACATCCGCCAGCGCGCGGCCGGTATGGGATTGAGGACATTTTGCCACTTGTTCGGGAGTTCCGGCGATGACGACGGAGCCGCCGGCCTCTCCGGCTTCGGGGCCGAGATCGATGATCCAGTCGGCGGTTTTGATGAGATCGAGGTTGTGTTCGATGCAGACGATGGTGTTGCCCAGATCGACGAGTCGATGCAGGACGCCGAGAAGTTTGCGGACGTCTTCAAAATGCAAGCCCGTAGTGGGTTCGTCGAGGATATAGACGGTTCGCCCGGTGGCGGGGCGGGCCAATTCGGCTGCGAGTTTCACGCGCTGGGCTTCACCGCCCGAAAGCGTCGCCGCCGACTGACCCAGTTGCAGATATCCCAACCCGACATCGAGAAGCGTCTGAAGAATGGCCCGAATCTTCGGAACGTTCGCAAACAGTTTGGCAGCCTCCAATATCCGCAGGTGGAGCACGTCGGCGATGTTTGCGCCACGGTAACGAACTTCCAGCGTTTCGGCATTGAACCGCGATCCTTTGCAGGTTTCGCACGTGACCCACACGTCCGGCAGGAAATGCATTTCGAAGCAGATTTCGCCGAGTCCGAAACATTCCTCGCATCGTCCGCCGAGACGATTGAAACTGAACCGGTTGATCGTATAGCCGCGAACGCGGGATTCGGGAAGTTTGGCAAAAAGTTCGCGGATGACGTCGAAAACGCCGGTGTAGGTGGCGGGGGTGCTCATCGGACTGGTGCCGATCGGATTCTGATCGACGTTGATAACTTTGTCCACGTATTCGAGACCGAGAATTTTTTCGTGTGGGCCCGGGACCAGTTGAGCGCGGTGCAAACGCGATGCCAGTGCGGGGTAAAGAATTTCGCTGACCAGCGAACTTTTTCCGCTGCCCGACACGCCGGTGACGGCGATGAATCGTCCCAGTGGAAACGACACGTCGATGTTCCTGAGATTATGATGTTTCGCACCGACGATCTGCAAAAAGTGCTGAGTATTTTGCGCCTTGTGCCCGACGTTGGGGACAGGGCGGCGATGGGTAGGGATCATGATGGCTTCTTTTCCGGCGAGGAATTTTCCGGTGAGCGACTGGGGATCGAGGCGAATGGATTGGGGAGTTTTTTGCGCGATGATTTGTCCGCCGTCGGCCCCGGCGCCGGGACCGAAGTCGAGGACTTCGTCGGCATGGTTGATCACGTCCCGATCGTGTTCGACGATGAGCAGCGTATTGCCCAGTTTGCGAAGTTTGCTCAGCGCGGTGATCAATCGGTGGTTGTCGCGCGGATGCAGGCCGATGGTGGGTTCGTCGAGCACGTAGAGCACGCCGGTCAGTCCGCTGCCGAGCTGAGAAGCGAGGCGAATCCGCTGGGACTCCCCGCCGGAGAGCGTTGGAGCGGCCCGGTGGAGCGTCAGATAATCGAGACCCACATCCACCAGGAATTCAAGCCGAGACACGATTTCGTGAACGAGTTCACCGGCGATTCGTTTTTGGCGTTTGTCGAGCGGGAGGGATTTGAAGAACGGCAACACTTCACCGAGCGGAAGGTTGCACAATTCCTCAAAGGTGCGTTGGCGGGGTGGGTGGCCGAGTCGCACGTTGCGCGCGAGCGGTTTCAATCGCGAGCCGTGACAGGCGGGACAAGGAGCGACGCTCCAGGGTTGAACCGATTCGTCGGCGTCATCGTTGGATTCACCCTGTTCCAGCGTTCCCAATCCTTCGCAGGTATCGCACCATCCCAGGCGATTGTTGAACGAGAAGTGGTGGGGGGTGAGTTCGTCGAAGCTCGAACCGCAACGGTTGCAGGAAAACAACTGAGAGAAACGGATTTCGGATTGTGGATTTCGGATTGCGGATTTCGGGTTGGATGGATCGTCCGCGACCTGCGCGATCATGATGCCGCCGCCGACGGAGAGGGACTGTTCGACGGAGTCGGCAATTCGGGAGCGTTGCGAGGGTTTGACGGTGATGCGATCGACGACGATTTCGGTTTGGTGTTTGGCGCGTTCGCTGACGGGGAGGTCGCCGTCGATGGGGTACAGAGTTCCGTCGAGGCGGACGCGTCGATAGCCGCTTTGACGGAATCGCGCGAACAGATCGCGATAGAATTCTCCTTGTCGGCGTTCGACGGGCGCCAGCAGCAACACAGGGGTGTCGGGCGTCAGGTTCATGA
Organism: uncultured Phycisphaerales bacterium; assembly: GCA_903905665.1. Classification (GTDB taxonomy): domain Bacteria; phylum Planctomycetota; class Phycisphaerae; order UBA1845; family CAIVHJ01; genus CAIVHJ01. The sequence continues at coordinate 4,693 of CAIVHJ010000244.1, read as the reverse complement.
GTCGGTCGAGAATTTCGTCGCTGGTCTGGGTGCCGATGGGGATTCGACACTTCGGGCAGTAGGGAAGACCGATGCGCGCGTAGAGCACCCGCAGGTAATCGTAAATTTCCGTGACGGTTCCGACGGTACTTCGCGGGGAGTGACCGGCGGATTTTTGTTCGATGGCGATGGCGGGAGAGAGTCCTTCGATGTGTTCGACTTTGGGTTTGGTAAATCGGCCGAGGAATTGTCGGGCGTAGGCGCTGAGACTTTCGACGTATCGGCGTTGACCTTCGACGTAGAGTGTATCCATCGCCAGCGACGTTTTTCCGCTGCCCGAAAGTCCCGTGAACACGGTGGTTTTGCATCGGGGCAGGTCAACAGAAATGTGTTTGAGGTTGTGTTCCTCGGCACCGAAAACGCGAATGCAGGTTGGGTCCCCGGCGTCGGATGTTTCATTGGAGCAGAGCGGGAGTGGGGTTTGAAGAATTCGTCTTTGGTCGTTTTGGGCGGTGGAACGTGATTGAAGTGTCGGATGACTCGGAAGTCCGAGTACGTTCCTTAAGGTTTGTCCGGTGTAGGAGGATTCGATTCGGGCGACGTCTTCGGGGGTTCCCTCGGCGACGAGACGTCCGCCGCCGTTGCCGCCTTCGGGGCCGAGGTCGATGATCCAGTCGGCGGTTTTGATCACGTCAAGATTGTGTTCGATGACCAGCACGGTGTTGCCGGCATCGACGAACCCGTGGAGGACCGTCAGCAGTTTGAGGATGTCGTCGAAGTGGAGGCCGGTCGTCGGTTCGTCAAGAATGTAGAGAGTGCGGCCGGTGGATTTTTTGACCAGTTCGCGCGCGAGTTTGATTCGCTGGGCTTCGCCGCCGGAAAGAGTGGTGGAGGGTTGGCCGAGTTTGAGGTAGTCGAGTCCGACGTCGTGAAGGGTTTGCAGCATGGCGCGGAGGCGCGGGACATTTTCAAAATGCTTGAGCGCCTGCTGAACGTCCATGTCGAGCACGTCGGCGATGCTTTTGCCCTTGTAGAGGACGTGAAGGGTTTCGCGGTTGAATCGTGCGCCGGAACAAACGGGGCAGGTGACCCAGATATCGGCGAGGAAATCCATTTCGATGCGGTTGCTGCCGTTGCCTTCGCAGGCTTCACATCGTCCGCCGCCCTTTCGTCCCGTGGGCACATTGAAACTGAATCGTGCGGGTTTGTAACCGCGAACTTTTGAATCGGGCAGTCGGGTATAAAGATGGCGGATGAAATCGAACAGTTTGATATAGGTGGCGGGATTGCTTCGGGGTGATCGGCCGATGGGAGACTGGTCGATGTCGATCACTTTGTCGAGGTGTTCGGTTCCGGTGATTCGGCGATGGGGCCCGACGGAGACGTGGCTGATGCCGTGAAGGTCTTTCAACAGTTGGTTTCGCACAATGTCCAGCACAAGTGAACTTTTTCCCGATCCGCTGACGCCGGTGACACAGACAAAACGCTGGAGTGGGAAATGCACGTTGATATCGGCGAGGTTGTTGTGCTGCGCGCCAAGAACCGAAAGCCAGCGCACGTCGGTCGCTTCTTCGGCGAGTGGGTTTGTCAGATTGTCGATTCTCGGACGGATCATGGTTTTTCAATTCAGACGTGCGCCTCATTGCGAAGGGCCACCAGATCGTTTTGGATTTCCAAAGCAACCGCCTGATCCTGAAGGTACTTCCAATCCAGCCGATGGCCCTGGACGCGTACGACACCCAGCGCATTGTCCCACTGTTTTTGTGAACGAGATTCCTTTCGCCACAGCAGCTTCATGAGGATGATGTCTTCCGCGGTGACGGTGACGAATTCAGGGGCATCGGCACCATAGGACAAGGGACGGCTTCGCTGCATCACGCGGTCATAAAACGGTTGAGACGGAAGGACGCACAGGTCCACCTTCAATCCGGTCGTCATGTCCACCAGATTGGCCATAGTGCACCGGCGGGCCGCTTCAACCAGCATGTTTTCACTGCGGTAAAACCGCGAGGGTAACACTTGTGCGAGTTGTCGGGCCTGTTCGAGGGACAGGCGGACGGCGAGGTCCACGTCGGCACTGACGCAGATCTCACCGTGCAGGGTGCTGGCCACCGAGCCGGTCACGGCGTAGGGGGCGCCCACAGTGCCGAGTGCCTTCACCGTCGCAGACAGCGTATCAACCAGAGCATTTTCAATCATGGGATACCTCCGAGTGTTTTTTCATCTGAAGAACGGCATCCGTCAGTTGGCGGATCAACAATGCGTTTCCTTCGGGGCCCCGTGCCTGAGCAAGAAACGACTGCAATTGCTGATCCCGCAACTGAGGAGATTGGGCGTTCAAATGATCATCCGTTCGTCGGCGGAGTTGATTGACTCGCTCCATGTGTTCCAGGTCCGGTTTCGTCATGATGTTTGGTCTCCATGAATGGCTCGAGTCGCAACCGGTCGGCGGCGGTTCGGGACGGGGATTGTTTTTCGGAAACTCAGATAATCCCCCGTCAGCGATTTTTTATTGCCTTTGATTTCATCGAGCGTTCCGGCAGCGACGATTCGTCCGCCGCGAACACCCGGACCGGGGCCGAAGTCCACGATCCAGTCGGCGGATCGCATGGTTTGCTCGTCGTGTTCGACGACGATCACGGTGTTGCCCAGATTGCACAGGTGTCGGAGCGACTCCAGCAATTGATGCTGATCCCGGTCGTGAAGGCCGACGCTGGGTTCGTCGAGGATGTACAGGACGCCGGTCAGTCCACAGCCAATCTGCGAGGCGAGCCGAATCCGCTGGGACTCTCCGCCGCTGAGCGTCGGCGCCGGGCGATTCAGAGCGAGGTAATGCAATCCGACGTTCATCAGAAACTGCAGCCGTCCGCGAAGTTCCTTCAAGACTTCGGCGGCGATTCGCTGATGGATGGGCGTCAACGAAAGAGTGTCCAGAAACGCCAGCACGCCGGGGATATCGCGGGATTCGAGTTCCGGCAGCGTCAGACCCTGCAATCGCACATGACAAGCTTGTTCGTTGAGTCGCAACCCATGGCAGTCAGGACACTGCTGATGACGCATGTATTTTTCGTAATAAGCCCGAACAGGAGCGGCTCGTGCCTTGCGATATTTCGATTCCAGTTCTTCGATGACGCCCTCGAACGTCCCACCGTGTCGCCAGATGCCGCCACGCCATTTCCATTCATAGGTAATGTGCGCGTCTCCCGTGCCGTGGAGCAAGGCGTCCCGTGCCGACTGGGGGAGGTCTCGCCACGGCGTGTTCAGATCGAATCCGACCTGACGAGCCACCCCCTCGTAAAGGTGCCGTCGCCATCGACCAATTTCGGTTCGCATCGGTTCGATCGCCAACTGCAAAAACGACTTGTCGGGATTCGGGACCAACAATTCCGGTTCGAAGGTAAACAACGATCCCAACCCGTCGCAGTTCAAACACATTCCCGTCGGGGAATTGAAACTGAACATTTGCGGAGTCGGAGGTTCAAACGAGCGATCGCATCGCAAACAGGCATACTTGGACGACAAGAGCCATTCGGAGGATTTGGAATTTCGGGTTACGGATTTCGGATTGGAAGCGGACGGACGATCGGGGTCGCTGGGCCAAAGAACGATCAACGTGCCGTCTCCGAGCCGAAGGGCGTTGTCAACGGACTCCGCCAGTCGGGGGCGAGTTTCATTCCGGAGCGTGAGTCGGTCCACCACGATTTCGATGTCGTGCTTGCGATTGCGTTCGAGCGAGGGAACTTCGGCGATCGGCAGAATCCGACCGTCCACGCGTGCTCGGACGTAACCGCTTTTTTGCATGTCGGCAAAAAAATCCAGAAACTCGCCCTTTTGGCCTCGAACGACCGGCGCCAGAATTGTCAAGGCGCTTCCGTCCGGTCCTGAGAGGATTCGTTCCACGATCTGGTCACGTGACTGGGCGCTGATCGGCTGGTCGCACTCCGGACAGTGTTGGATTCCCAGTCGAGCAAACAGTACCCGAAGGTAATCGTGAATCTGCGTGATCGTGCCCACGGTGCTACGCGGATTCCAGCCGCTGGTTTTTTGCTGAATCGCGATCGCCGGGGACAGGCCGCTGATCTGATCCACGTCGGGTTTGGGCAGCTGGCCGAGAAATTGGCGGGCGTAGGTGCTGAGCGATTCGATGTAGCGGCGCTGACCTTCGGCAAAAAGCGTGTCGAACGCCAGCGAACTTTTTCCGCTTCCCGACACGCCGGTAAAGCAGATCAACCGATTCTTCGGCAGTGTTGCGTGGACGTTGTCGAGATTGTGTTCTCTCGCTCCTCGGACCACGATCTGATCGGATGAATGCTTCATGGTTCCACCACAAGGGTGTTCGATTCAAGATGACAACCCACCCCAACGAGAGAGGTTTCATGTATTGTATACGAATTTGCCGTTGAGGGATCAGTAGGCGATGAAGAAAGAGTCGAATTCATTCAGGGCGGTCGAATCGGTGGTGGTGCTGTATTCGATGTATCGGCCCATGGCGTGTTCCACGTCGGCGACATACCGGTCCACCACGTCGGGAAGGCCCTCAGCCACCAATTCCACACGACCGTCGTGGAGATTTTTGACGTAACCCACGACCGGATATTGACTCGCTATCTCGACCGAGCGATACCGGAAACCAACTCCCTGAACGTTCCCGGAGTACAGAACGATCCGTCGGACCGCCAGCGGCTGATCTTGGCCACGGCGGCGTCGACCAGCT
>CAIVHJ010000243.1 GCA_903905665.1 uncultured Phycisphaerales bacterium | reverse complement strand
GACGTTTGTGTAGGGGCACAGCATGCTGTGCCCGCCCTGCTGAAGAGAAAACGGGCACGGCAGTGCCGTGCCCCTACAGTCAGGAAAAGAATTTCTACGGAGCAAGCATCTGAAAAATACCTAAAAACAACGCTCCCTGACGGTCGCGGCTCTGTTTTTGTTGGGCGCTTTTAGTCTTTGCCACTCTCCGCACTCCCAATGCCACTGCTTTCTGATGAGTTTTCATCGCGGGTTGCGTCCGACGAATCACCAATAGGATGAGCATAATTCACCAGTTGCGCCGTACGCTCATGCTGTATCGTCCTGGCGGTTCTCCGGATGGACGTTGCCAGATATTGCGAGAGGACTCGGGCACTCTTCCTGTCGAGATGCGAGCCGTCACAGGTCTCAAAGGATTGTGAGGGTACTTCGATCCACTGTCCGCCGGCTTCCTTCAGGGCCGCCGCGAATTGTGCCTCGTCGAAAGCAAAGATTTGTGATTCCAGCAATACTATCTCCGGTGTAGTGGGGGTCCTAAATACGTATACCTGAATGCCTCGCTCAGACCATCTTCGCGTCTGCGCGAGCAAAACATCGATGATGTCCTGAGCGTGTACCAGGCTCCAGTTCATGCCGTTCTTGCGGTAGGCGTTGATGGCACATGACGGGTCTGGATTCCGGCTGTAAGATTCGATCCATCCATCCGAGTGATAGCAATGATAGATGGTATCGTCAGTGCGGTCCGTGAGCTGTCGTATGATGTCTGCGGGTTCGACTCTTCGCAAGGGATAAATCATGGGGGCGACATAACGCTCCAGCCAAACTTGGATGGGGTGCTCGCTGGAGGCTTCTGTGAAGTCATTACGTTGGCTCGCTTTGGGATGGAGCGAGCTGGGCGAGATCCCAAGGACGATGATCCGATTCCCGCTTTCAGGATCCAGGGTTTTTTCCAGCGCATCAAGATAGGCCTGTGTATATCCCAACCCTTGGAATCCGAAATTTCCGATACGCAGTCCCGGCCAAAGTTGCACGATTTCCGAGGGTGAAACGCCTTGCGCGACTCTTGAATCCCCGCCGATGACGAGATCAAACTGCTTCGCCCAGATGATTTTGGTGGCCCAGAAGGCTCGCGGGCTCATTCCGCTTACTGCGGATGGAGGTCTTAGAAATGCCCCCAATAATATGAATGAACCGGCCGACAACGCGGTCAGCGTGGTTCGTCCGTGCGCGAGAGATGCCCACTTAAAACTGGGAGTAAATGAAGGCATTGCCGGGTCCTCTTAGAAAAACACATAAACCCACAACACCCCCCAATGCGATGGGCTGGATAATACGCTCCCACTGGTGAGGGAGCGCCTGGAGCAGGCGGGGACAGAAGAAGACGTAGAGTTCTCGACAGATCAGTAATAACAGCAAACATCCGGCCAATGGATCAAGATGCACCAGGTCTTGCCGGTTCCAGGCAAATACGTTGATCATTTTGAGAACGATGTTCAGGGCTTGTGACCACGATTCTGAACGGAAGAAGACCCAGGCGATGAGCACCTGAATCAGAAGCGTGGCAGTGATCATCAGTCGGCCGAAGGGGAGCCGACGCAGACGACGGGGCCAACGAGTCAGCTTCTCGATTGACAAATACAGGGCGTGCAGGGCACCCCAAAACACAAAGGTCCACGACGCCCCGTGCCAAAGCCCGGAAACCATCATGGTGATCCACAGGTTTGCGTAGTTGCGGGACATGCTATGGGTCGATTTCGACAGTGGGGCAAAAACATAATCGCGAAACCAGCTCGACAGCGACATGTGCCAGCGGTTCCAGAAATCACTAAAGCTGTTCGCCAGGTAAGGGTGATTAAAGTTGACCGCCACATCATAACCCATCCACCGGAACAGTCCGCGTGCGATGTCGCTGTACCCGCTGAAATCACAATAAATCTGAGCCGCAAACATGGCTGAGATGATCCACCAATAAACCCCCGAAGCATCGCTGCTTTGTCCTGAAAATGCCGTATTGATGACCGGCGCGAGACTGTCCGCAATGACAACTTTCTTGAAGAAACCATGGATGATGAGTCGCGTTCCCTCAAATCGATCAGCTTCAGAAACGATCGTATGCTTTGCAATCTGTGGCAGGAGTTCAGAGGCCCGAACGATCGGTCCTGCGAGCAGATGCGGAAACAAGGACAGGTAGGCTAGGTAATGGGCGATGCTTTTCGTGGGTTCCAGGCGTCCATGATAAACATCAAGGGTATAACTCATGGACTGGAAGGTGTAAAAGCTGATACCAATAGGAAGCGTCAAAGATACCACCGGCAGGGTGGACGACCAGCCCAGGAGATTCAGGGATTGATTCACGGTCTCCGTGATGAATGCCAAATACTTGAATACGACCAGCGAGCCGATATTGCCTGCAATCGATGTGATTAACCAGCATTTTTTCCATCCGGGCCAACGCCTCATGGCCCGCGAGGCCCAGTAGTTCAACAAACCACTGGCGAGTATCAACAAAATGAATCGAGGGTCCCACCAACCGTAAAAGAAGAATGACGCGGTTATGAGAAATATCCACCGCGATTGATTTTGGATGCGAAACTTGGGCCAGAGGCAAAAAAAGACTGCCGCAAATGCCAGGAATACCATACTGTTGAAAAGCACCGCTCACGCCTTTCCAGGCATTGGGCGTCGTTCGGACGCAACGAAATACCCGTCAGATATCAATACCCATCTGCTTATCGGACATGCTGAAATCTCAATCAAGCAGACTCCTTGCTGCGATGCGTGACGTCCGATAAGAATCGAAAGAATGGAATTGTCAAAGGGCAGTCCCATCCGACTGCTCAATGCAGGATAGGGAACGCTGCCATTTTTCCCACGATATTTTGCACGCTGTTGCAGACGACGAAGAAGTGTTTACGAACATCGCTTTGTTAACCGTGCCTTACTCGGCGTCGTTTTTCAGTCACTGACGGATGTCCATGAGGATTTCGTAGTAGCGCCATTCCGGAGGGGAATCGGCAGGTTGATGGTGATCGGGCCGGAGGATCAGGTCGCCGGTCGAGAGCAACACATCGCGAACCCGGGGGTTTTGTTGGACTTTCGCCCATGTGGCTTCGACGATCAGCGAGTAGTGTTCGCCTTTCTCCGTCGTCCGGTATTTCATCCGCCGCCCTTCGAACGTCACCCAGTCTATGTCCATCACCTTCATGTTCGCACTGCCCAGATCACCGGCGGCCTTGGCCTCCATGCCGACCATCTGGGAAACCTCGTCGCGAGTGTGCTTCCAGATGATTCCCGGAAATGTCGCGCGGAAATCGTCGGGGCCTTCGGGGTATTTCATCATCTGCCAAAAACCTTCCAGACTGGCATAGTGTCGCCCGTGGAACTCAAACGGTGTAGCCGCAAAATTCGAGAGCAGCCCGAGCTCGTTGCGTTTGGACAGGATGACTTCGCCCGGACCCGCCGCCTGCGGCAAAATTTCCCACGAAGCCGCCTCGGATTCGGGGACAGGAGTCCACCAATGCGCAGGATAACTCGATGACTCGGCGCGGCGCTCAAGCGTCGGCGCGCTTTGCGACAACCCGCTACACCCGCTGACCCAGAGCAGCAAGATGAGAAAGTAAATCCGTTTTGCACCGTCCATCGTATGTCCTGCCCCAGTTGGAATTGGAGAAGACGCCATTGGGGTTACTCTTAAAGTAATACTGAATGGAGGATTTTTCAATGTCGAGCGAGCGAAAGCAGTTGACGGGTCAGGAGAAGTTGGCGATCTTGCGAGACCACTTGGTGGAGCGGGTGCCGATCTCGGAAGTGTGCCAGAAACACCAGGTTCAATCTACTCAGTTTTATCAGCGGCAGAAGAAATTGTTTGCGAAGGAGCGGTGGTGTTCGAGCAGCCGCAGGGAAAGAAAAACAACCCCCTGCTTGTGCAGAGGCTCTGATGGGTGGAAGGTGGAAGCGACGTTCTGTTCGTGCGGGAGAGGTGATGGTGACGGCGCGTTGTTGGACCCGTTTGCAGGGGGTGTGGTTCGGATCAAAACGTATTAGGCGCCAAGTATTAGGCGTCTGGCATCAGTTTGTTGTTCGGGCGTTCATTGTTTCGCGTTCGTCGTTTTTCAGTTCGCTCCCTGAGGGTGTGCCGCTCAAACTGAAGCGGGTGGAAGAATGGGGGACAGGCGGTTGGATTTTGATACAATGGGTGGGATATGGCGGAGATTGAGCATCCACGATTGACGGTGATGTTTACCGACATCAAGGGGTATAGCCGGATGATGTCGGAGGACGAGGCGACGGCATTGCGCGTGCTGGAGGAGCACAACGCGATCATGGAGTCGGTGATTTCGGCGCACGGGGGCCGTGTGTTCAAGCGCCTTGGCGATGCGTACATGGTGATATTTGAGCAGGTGGATGCGGCGGTGAAATGTGGGATGCATTCGCTGACGCGGATGGCGGCGCGGAATCGGCAGCAGAAGCCGCCGGTGGAGATTCGGATCGGAATTCACGAAGGGCCGATGCTGGAGCGGGACGGTGATTTTTTTGGTGAGACAGTGAACATTGCGTCGCGGTTGGAGCAGATGGGAACCCCGATGACAATCACGGTGACGGAGCGTGTATTGGCGGAGGTAGCGACGCGGATCAAGGCAGAGGTTAGATTTGTCGGGGCGGAATTGCTGAAGAACCTTCGTTATCCGGTGAGCGTTTACGAGATCACGCCGGCGGAAGTGTGGAAGTTGTTTCTCAAGTCGGACGGGACGGTTGCGGAGGGTGATTCGCCGACGGGTTTGGACGAGATGAGCAATCCGCGTGAGGTCTGGGATCGCGTGGGGGAACGGACGCGTGAGGGAGATTTGCAAAATGCGACGCAGTTGGCGGAGGCGGCGTTGAGTCGTTTTGGGGGTTATTACAGTGATTATGCGCATTTGGCGGCGTTGTTTTTGATTGCGCGGATGGAGTCGGAGGCGCAGTCGGCGTTGCACATGGGGCAACTGCTGGGTCAGAAGGCGGAGACGGATGAGCAGCTGCGCTGGTTGGAGCGGATGGTGAAGTCGTCGCTGCCGGGTTCTCAGGAGCAGGCGGAGAGTCTGAAGGAGGCGCAGGCGTATGCGATCAATCATCCCGACGAGTTGCCGATGCAGGTGCTGGTGGAGAATTTGAAATGTCGGTTGACGGGTTACGTGGGGGGGTTGGCGAATCTGGTGCAGCAGCATCCTGATTCGGCGTTGGTGCTTCGCGGATACGCCGAGGCGTTGAAGGACCAGCATCGAGAGACGGATGCGTATGCGATGCTGGAGCAGGCGATTGCGGTGGCGCCGCGTGTTGCGGATCATCAGTTGCGTCGGTTGCGTTGGCTGGTGGAGGAGGGGGATCTGGACACGATTTTGGTCGAGACGGGGAAGTTGGCGCAGCGGTTTCCGCGGGATGCGCATGTATACGAATGGACGGGGATGGTGCGGTTGCTGAATTTGGATCCGCACGGGGCGCAGTGGATATTTGAACAGGGACAGGAATCGGCATTGATGCGTCGGAGCGAATCAGTGCGGGGTCTGGTGATCAGTTTGATGCAACAGGGGCGGTTTGAGAAGGGATTAGAATTGGCGCGTCGTGAGATGCGCAGCGCGATTCGTCAAAATCGTCGCCGCGCGGCACGGGAGTTTTTGGATTGTTTGACGATGGGAAGTTCGCTTCAGAGATGGGAAGGGGTGCTGGAGTCGCTGGAGGAGTATCGTCGTTATGATCCGGATTGGCCGGCGGTACAGCGAGCGACGGTGGTAGCAAAGCATCAGCGTCGGATGATTCCGTGGGATCGGGTGATGTCGCAGTTGGATGAATGTTCGCGGAAGGACGATCGATTCGACGACATGGGGCGGGGAGTGGTGAATCGTTTGGCATTGCTGGGGGTAGTGCCCGATGCGGATCGTTGGCTGGAGTTGCACTCCGATTCGTGGTCTGAGGCGATGATCGAAAGGATACTGGAATCGGGGGACGTTCAATCGGCGGCGATGGAGTTGCGAGGGGCGATTTTGTTTCGGACGCTGAGTGAAGGTCATCGTCCGTTGATTTCGCTTTTGACGGGGTTGGCGAATCGGCTGGATCCGCGTCTGGCGTCGTGGCTGAGTTTGGCGGGTTTGACGGAGGTTCGACTGGCGGAGGCGAGTGTGGGAGCAAAAACAATACCCGAAACCGCGAGGGGATGGTTGGAGCAGGCGTGCAAATTCTGGCGAGGGGTGGAGTGGAACGTGTGGGAAATACAGGAAGCCGAGGCGATTCTCTCTCAGTCTTCGGGACGCTCGGAAGCTTCGGTGGTGCGTTCAGAACCGACAAACTGAGCCGGATGTTGCGGGGTCGAATTCAGGATTCTCACGGGATCGGAATTCACTGGAGGATACACATCTAGGGGTGTTTTGTGTTTCTGCGTAGCGATGCTTTCCGGATCGGCAGGTGATGGGATGACGGGTGATGAATTATTCAGGCAGATGGGGAGTCGAGCGCCGTTTAACCGGTTGCATCCGAGGATGGCGGAGTTTTTCAAGGATTATCTGGCGCACGAGAAGGTCGTACGGTTCGGGGATCGGTACGTGGTGAACACGCAGTTTCCGCCGTATCCGAGCCGGGCGTTCGATCATTTTGCGGAGGGTTTTACACGGCTGGGTGACGTTGCCGAGCGACGGTTGTATTCGGTGACGCTGGGGGTGACGAACCGATGTTCGTTTCGGTGCTGGCATTGTTACAACGCCGGACGATCCCAGCGTGATGTGCCCACGGCGCAGATGCAAGACCTGATTCGTCAGTTGCAGGATCGCGGTGCGGTGTTGATGACGCTGACGGGCGGGGAGCCTTTGCTGCGCGACGATCTGGAGGCGCTTGTTGCCTGTGCGGACGATCGCAGTTGCGTCATCGTCGGGACAACGGGAGAGGGTTTGACGCGGGAACGGGCGGAGCGATTGCGCGACGGGGGTGTGTTTGGGATCGGGATCAGTCTCGATTCGCACATCGAGCGCGAGCATGATCGCCTGCGCGGGCGGAAGGGGGCTTTTGAAATTGCGATGAATGCTTTGCAAACTGCGCATGAGGCGGGTTTGTATTCATACGTGGTCACGGTGGGCACGACGGAGATGATGGAATCGGACGGATTGATGCCGCTGATCGAGTTGGCGGGTCGATCCGGGGCGTACGAGGTTCATTTGCTGGAGCCGTGCCCGATCGGGCGGTTGCAGGGGCGCGACGACGTCCGATTGCGAGAAGACCATCGCGCCAAGATATTCGAATATCAGAAAATCGTTTCGGTGCGGGAGGATTTGCCGATTTTGTCTTCGTACGCGTATTTGGAGTCGGGGGAGGCGTTCGGATGCGGCGCCGGGTTGACGCACCTGACGATCGACGGAAGCGGTGAGGTGTCGCCCTGTCAGTTTGTTCCCTTATCTTTCGGGAATATTCAGAACGAATCGCTCGATGTGATTCTTGCGCGGATGGGGAAGTATTTTCAGCGGCCGCGGTGCGAATGCATCGGGCATGTACTGGGTCCTCGGATTCGGGGAGAGTCGTTCCCGCTTTCGACGGAAGAATCGATCCGAATTTGCGCTGAGCATTTGCCGCGTGAGCATGACGTTCCGCGATTTTTCCGCATTTTGGAAACGGCGAGTGACGAAGTGGGTCGGGTGGAGCTGGAATCCGCTTATGATGAGGTTCATGAGGATTACGATCAATACTGGTTGTCGCAGGCGGGTCAGCCGGTCGAGGAATTGGTGAGGCGGATCGACTGGCGTGGGACCGAGCGGGTATTTGAAGCCGGTTGCGGGACGGGATTCGCCACGGTGATGCTGGGGCGACGTGCGCGGAGCGTTGTGGCGGCTGATGTTTCGGAGGGGATGTTGTCGGAGGCGCGACGGCGAGTCGAAGCCGATCACAGAGCCAATGTGGAGTTTCTTCACGGCGATGCGCTGGAGTTGCTTCGGAGTCGCGGTCCGTTCGACGTGGTGTTCACGAGTTGGGTTCTGGGCTATATTCCGCTTCGGCCGTTTTTTACCGTCGCGGCAGAATCGTTGGCAGCTGGTGGGCGAGTGACGCTCATCGTTCATCGGCAGCATTCACCGCGCGAACCGATGGAAGTTTTTACCGAATTGGTGAGCGATGACCCGACGGTGCTTTCCAAGCGGGTGTTTTTTGATTTTCCCGTCGATGCCGATCATCTTCGGCGTGAGATCAGCGAGGCGGGTCTGGTCGTTCGGGATTTGTGGGAGGGGGAAGTTGTTTTCCCGTGCGATAGTGCGCGGGGTGTGATGGATCATCTGATGAAATCGGGAGCGGGGACGGCGTATTATCAGGCGGTGGATCCGCAACGTCGCGACGAATTGACGGAGAAATTCGTTCGACGGTTGGCTGAACGGATGGGTTCGCCGTCGGATTATCGCGTTCGACACGAATATTTCGCCTGCATTGCCGACAAGAAATGATGCGCGATGACGCAATTCATATCTTACGAAACGAGGTTGTTATGAATTCATCTTCGGAATCGGATGTTTCGCCCGGGTTGCCTTCGGACGACGTGGCGGCAGTGGATCGGTTGAAGGATGCGTATGAGCGGATTCGGGCGGAGTTGTCGCGAGTGATCGTCGGGCAGGACGAAGTGATCGAGCAATTGCTGATCGCGTTGTTCGCCGGCGGGCATTGCATTCTGGAAGGGGTTCCGGGGCTGGCAAAGACGTTGATGGTTTCGACGTTGGCGCGATGCTTGGACCTGACGTTCAGTCGGATTCAGTTCACGCCCGATTTGATGCCGTCGGACATCACGGGTACCGAAATGATTCAGGAAGACCGGGCGACGGGTACGCGATCGCTGAAATTCATACAGGGTCCGGTGTTTGCGCACGTGGTGTTGGCGGACGAGATCAACCGGACGCCGCCCAAAACGCAGGCGGCTTTGCTGGAATCCATGCAGGAAAAGCAGGTGACGGTGGCGGGAAACCGACACGTGCTCGATCCGCCGTTTTTTGTTTTGGCAACACAGAATCCGATCGAGCAGGAGGGGACGTATCCGCTTCCCGAAGCGCAGCAGGACCGGTTCATGTTCAAAATTTTCGTCCGTTACCCGAGTTATGACGAGGAGTATCAAATCGCCGAGCGAACAACGACGGGGCCGGAATCGACGGTGGAGCGTGTTCTGGATCGTCCGACGATTTTGTTGCTGCAGCAGACCGTTCGTCGCGTTCCGGCGGCTCGCGCCGTTGTCGAACAGGCGCTCGATCTGGTTCGTGCGACACGGCCGCAGGCCTCCGAGTCGCCGCCGTCCGGAGATTCGATACACCGAATGCTGACGTGGGGAGCGGGGCCGCGGGCGGTTCAGTTTTTGATATTGGCGGGTAAAGCGCGTGCGATTCTTCACGGGCGGTATCATCTGGCGGTTGAGGACATTCGGGCGGTGGCGAAGCCGGTGCTTCGTCATCGGTTGATCGTCAATTATTCCGCCGAAGCCGAAGGCTGGACGACCGACCGGTTGATTGACCGGCTGCTGGACAACATTCCACCTCACGATTCGATTTTGAACCGACATGAATCCTTCAAAGACGTACTTGCATCCTGAGATCATCCGGCGGATCAGCCGACTGGAACTTCGCGCGCGGACGGTGGTCGAGGGATTTTTGAGCGGTTTGCATGCGAGTCCACACCGGGGATATTCGGTGGAGTTTTCGGCGTATCGCGAATATGCGCCGGGGGACGACATTCGGCATATCGACTGGCGGGTGTTCGGCCGATCAGATCGTTTGTACATCAAGCAATATGAAGAAGACACGAATCTTCGCAGCACGGTACTGCTCGATTGTTCGGGATCGATGGCGTATCCCGAAGATTCCGATTCCGGGCGAATCACGAAATGGGATTATGCCGCTACGGTGGCGGCTTCGATTGCCTACCTTCAGGTCCGGCAGCGGGACGCCGTCGGGTTGATTTTGTTTGATGAGGCCGTTCGACACGAACGTCCTCCGGCATCGTCGATGCAGCATTTGTCAAATTTAGTCACGCTGATTGAATCGCAGACCCCTCATGGCGCGACGGACCCGCGCACCAGCCTTCATGGTTTGGCCGATCGGATTCGGCGACGGGGGCTGGTGGTTTTGATTTCGGATTTGTTGGCCGATCTGAATGAAGTCGTTTCCGGTTTGCAGCGGTTGAGGCACGCCGGGCACGACGTACTGGTTTTGCACGTGATGGATCGCGACGAGATTGAATTCCCGTTTTCGGATTGGACGCTTTTTGAAGGGTTGGAGCAGCGACTGGAGATTCGGACCGATCCTCAGTCGCTTCGCATCGAATATCAAAAGCGGTTGAACGAATTTTTGTCGCGGATTCGTTCGTACTGCATGGATCATCGGATTGACTACGTTTTGTTGTCCACGGAAGAGCCGCTGGAAGTGGCGTTGACGGCGTTTTTGGCGAAGCGGATGCATCGAATTCGCCGACGGAGCGGGTGAGAAAACCCACAAGGTCATGATTGAAACTGAGTACGTGCTGGCTTTTATGGTTCACCCGTCGTTGTTTTACGTCGGGATGGCGGCAATGGGTGTGCCGATCGTGATTCATTTGCTGGCGAGGCGGCGTTTTCGTCGGATTCGCTGGGCGGCGATGACGTTTTTGCTGGAAGCGGAGAAGCAGAACCGCCGGAGGATGCGACTGCGCGAGTTGCTTTTGCTTGGTTTGAGATGTCTGGTGATGGTTTTGACTGGTTTGCTGATTGCGCGGCCGTTTTTTTCGAAGGTGATTTGGGGTTCGCAGGGGTTTGGTGGAAGTCGCGTTTCTGTGTGGGTGGTGCTCGACGATTCGCTGAGCATGGCGGATGCGTCAATGGGTCGAAGCACATTTGAATTGGCCAAAGGTTGGCTGGGACGCAGTATTGAATCATTCGGCAGTCAGGTTCCGCCGCCGGCTCTTACGGTGATTCGTTGTTCCAGGCCTGAATCGCTTTGGTTGGATCATGTTTCCCTTGATCCGTCGGACATTCCGAAGATTCGATTTCAAATCGGTTCGCTCAAACCCTCGCAGCAATCGGCGGACTTTACGCGTATTTTCACGAGCGTTCGGGATCGGTTGTTGGCGGAAGACGTTGCTTCGACAGCGGCGGTGTACGTGATCAGCGATTTCCAGGAAAGCGACTGGACGCCGCCGATTGTTGCGGATCAACCCTCTGGTTCTGCACTGACACCGCTTACAGCTTTTGCCGATTGGCCTGTCGGGCGGACTCCGCCGACTCTGACACTCGTCTCGGCCACCGAGGTTCACCGTTCCAATCTGGCGATCACGGACCTTCAGCCGGAAGAATCGGTGCTTACCGCGGCCACCGAAAATCGTTTTCGGGCAACCGTCGCCAACTTCGGCGATGCTGTATCACTGCCGATGGAACTTGCTGTGGAAGTGAACGACATCGCTCGTCCCTCGATTCCCATTCCACCCATTCCTGTTGGTCAATCCACGTCGATGATGTTCGACGTGATTTTTCCGCAGGAAAACGGTCAGCAATTGAGTGCAGCGATTCGGGGGGTGGATGCGGCGCGGAATTTTTTGAGTCTGGACGACCGGCGGATTTTTGCGGCCAATGTTCGGCCCGCGATTTCCGCACTTGTCGTCGATGGTGAACCGGACACGTACCGATTGCGTGACGAAGTGACGTTGCTCCGCACGGCTTTGAAGCCCGAAGGGCGGATTACCAGCGGGATTTCTCCGGTCATCATCGAAGACGACGCACTTCAGACGACCGATCTTTTCTCTCATGACGTGATCATTCTTGCTAACGTACGGCAGGTGTCCGATGAAACGGTTTACCGGCTGGAAAAATTTGTGACGTGTGGAGGCGGGTTGGCGATTTTTTTCGGCGATCAGGTCGATGCCGGTGTTTACAATTATTTACTATGGAACGACGGAGCGGGTCTGTTGCCGGCGCGACCTGATTTTTCGGTTACGATTCCCGATGGTCAACCGGCTTTGACGCTTTCGGTTGATCAGCCGAATCATCCGGTTGTGGCGGTTTTTTCCGGGCAGAATAATCCGTTCATTTCGCAAGTAGGTTTTCGGAGTTTCACGGCGTGCTCGGTTGCATCCCTCGATAATCCGGCAAAAGCATCAGGCAATCGACTGGCGACCGTTCTTGCGCACTTTAGCGATGCAGAGGCCCATCCGGCGATCGTCGAACGATCGTTTGGAAAAGGTCGGGTGATTCTGTTCGCATCGAGCGCCGATCTCGAATGGAACGATTGGGCGAAATCCCCCAGTTACGTTGTGGCGATGGTTCAGACGGCTCGGCATCTTGCCCGATCCGCTGATACATGCCACGTGCTCGTCGGAGAACCGCTTGTGGTTACGACTGACCCCCGGTGGGATTCATCGAACGTGACGATTCGCACACCCGATTATCCCGTCGAACCCGAACAATCTGTTTCAGGATCAAAATCGGCGACGCATGACGCGCTGGCGTGGTCTCAGACGGACAACGTAGGTCTTTATCAGATGAATTTCACGCGATCGGACGGATCGCGCGAAGCGCGCGTGTTCGGTGTGAACCCCGACCCGCGGGAAAGCAACCTTCGATCATGCAATGAAACTGAATTACGACGCCGTGCGGGTGGGGTGCGTTTTGAATTCATCCACAATTTGGATGCTGTTGTTTCGGGCCACGAAGAAGGTCGCAACGAGATTTGGCCGTTGATCCTGGTATTGCTGGTCGTGGTACTGCTGGCGGAACTTGCGCTGGCGGGACGATTCGGGAGAGGATGAAGACAGAAACATGACGGAATGGTTGGCACAGATCAGTTCCGATGCCGGTGAATTCGTCACGGAACGTCACATTGAGTTCAACAATCTTCCTCCGCCGGGTTGGGCGGTTGCGGCGTTGATTCTGATTATTGGGATTCTCTGGTGGATCGTCCGAGCGTATCAGCGCGAACAACGCACGGGTTGCACGCGGCAGCAGCGCGGGTTATTGGCGGGCCTTCGATGTCTTGTGATTTTGATTCTCGCGGTGATCTGGTTTCAACCCGTGCAGGTTAACTATGTTCATCACTTGTTGGAATCGTATACGCTGGTACTGGCGGACCATTCCGCCAGCATGAATCTTATTGATGCCTACCGCGACGCGGCGGAACGAAATGCCGTCGCCGATTTCCTTCGACGTTCCGATCCGGCCGCCGATTCGTCGGGTCGTTACCGCCGCGAGGATTTGCTCGAACAAATCCTGAACACTGGGAAGGGTGAATTTTTTCAAAAGATGGCTCGCCGCAATGCGGTGCGGGTGTATGATTTTTCGGATGCGACGCATCTGTTGGCGTCGATTCCTGCACAGCGGTCGGGGCATCAGAATGTGGAGTCCGTTACGATTCCGGCAGAGTCATGGGGTGCGAGCACCGATCCGGGGCGATCCATTCGAGAGGTGGTGGAGTCGGTCAGGGGATCGCCGGTTGCCGGTGTGATTGTCCTGAGCGATGGGGGATTCAACGCGGGTGAGGATGTTGAAACGCTGGGTGAGTATGCCCGCCGCCAGAATATCCCGGTTCATACGGTCGGGATCGGAAGTGGTGCAGAGCCGATCAATGTTCGCGTGGCTGAACTGTCGGCGCCGGTCAATGCGTTTGTTCACGACCCGTTTGAGATTCAGGCACGAATCGAAACGTCGGGTTCGTTCCCCGAAACCGAGTTGGAGCTTCGCCTGTCCGCCGATCGTGAAGGTTCATCCAATGGTCGCGGCGTCATCGCGGTTCGCCGAATTTCCGTTCAGCCGGGTGAACCCATTGTCCCCTTGCAATTCGAGCATCGACCCGTCGAGGCTGGCCGATATGAGTATGAACTTGAGGCGATTCCCCTCGCTGATGAAATCACCACGGCAGACAACCGACAACACGTCAGGGTCAATGTTACCGACGCCAAGATTCGAGTTTTGCTGATCGCCGGCGGGCCGGGCTGGACGTATCAATATCTGGCCCGACTTCTTCAGAGGGATTCGATAGTCAATGTCAGTTGTTGGCTTCAGTCCGCCGAGACTTCGGCGATTCGCGACGGAGACATCCCCATCGACCGTTTCCCGGATCAACGAGAGCAATTGTTCGACTACGACGTCGTTATCTTGCTCGACCCCGATCCACAAGGAATCCCCGCCGGGTGGTCCGATCTTGTGGACCGGCACGTGACTCGCGATGGCGCGGGATTGATTTACGGCGCGGGACGTGAAAACACTCCGCGATTCTTCCGCGATTCCAATCTGGCGGGATTGATCTCGCTATTGCCGATTGTTCCCGATCCCGAGGCGGATTTGCGGCTGAATCAGATCGGCTTCTATCAAAAAAACGCCTCTGAAATCGTGCCGGACACCGCTCCCGATAATCCGATCGCTTCTTTGTTTGCCGACACCCGTCAGGATAGGCCCGGTCCTTCGAATCTCCGATCACTGTTGCAGGTTTACTGGTATTATCCGGTTTTGCACGAGAAGCCGGCGGCTTCGGTTTGGCTTCGGCACGGCGATCCGAGAATGCGAAACGCTTACGGACCCCATGTATTGCTCGCCACGCAGCCCGTCGGGGCCGGACGAAGTGCCTTCCTTGGTTTTGACGGCACGTGGCGATGGCGGCGCGGCGGGGAAGAATTTTTCAACCGATTCTGGATTCAACTTATTCGACAGATGTCCGAAGGAAAATGGATGCAGGGTGATCCGCGCGGGCGGATACTCACGGATCGCGCGACGTACACGGTCGGTGAAACGGTTCAACTTAGCGCGAAACTGACCGACCTCGCTTTTCAATCCCTCGACCGGCAACAAATTACCGTGCAGATTGAGTCTGAAGATGCTTCTCAATCGCCCGTGGATGTGGTCCTGACTCAGGATGCAGCGCAAAAAGAATGGTTTCGCGGGTCCTTTACGACGGTGCACACGGGCCGTTACAAAATTTCTCTCATGCTCCACGATGAATCAGGATCACCGGATGTCACGTTCCAGAACGAGTTTGACGTTCAGGAGTCCCAGTTGGAAATTCGCAATCCGAGGATGAACCGTCAGAATCTGGAAACGCTTTCGCGTCGGTCGGCAGGGGGGGCGTATTGCTCCATCGACCACGCGATGGAACTCGTTGATCAAATTCCCGATCTGCATGAAACCCGAACCGTCCGGGGAACCCCCCAGCCGATCTGGGATCATGGAATATGTCTCGGACTACTGATTGGTTTATTGGCTTTGGAATGGTCGCTGCGAAAAAAATGGAACCTGCTGTAACGCCATCTCACTATTCGGATTTCCACGATGATCGGGACGTGATCGAATCGCAGTTGGTTCGTCTGCGCCGGCGAATCCGATTGTCCGTGTGTGTGGATGCCGTCACCCGAATCGCATGGACTGTCGCTGTGTGTCTGACGATTCAGTTCGCACTGGACTGGAGCCTCAACCTGCGCATCGATCTTCGCGCCTTTTTATTGTTGCTCGTGATCGGCGTCACGGTGTGGACCGCCTATCGACGATTGTGGCGCCCCTTGCGGTATCCCTTGTCGTTGGATGAGATCGCCTCCTATCTTGAGCGACGATTTCCCCATCTGAATTCCCACCTGATCAGCGCGATTCAGTACCGCCGACTCACACCGGCGATGCAGGCCCATATTTCCGTCGGGCTCGTGCGAGCCATGACGGTTCAGGCCGTTCGGATGGCTCGGCAACTTCCTCTCGACACCGTAGTCAATCATTCGCGCCTTCGACGTCAGAGCATTCTGTTCTGTGGCCTTTTGGGGCTGGCGATATTGATTACCTCTCTCGCCCCTGAAACGATCGGCGTCGGTTTGGATCGCAACCTGCTGCTGGGCAATGCCTCGTGGGGTCATCAAATTGCACTGCTGGTGCTCGGTGACGAAAACCATGACGGGGCCATCCCTGCGCCTCGCGGCGAGGATTTTTTGTTTCGGGTTCGCGTGCTGGGCGGTCGGCCGACGCAGGTCACGGCTGATCTCCGATGGGCGTCGGGTTCGCGCGATCGGCAAACGCTCACCGCCGTCGGCAGCGACGAGTTTCGACTCAACGTAGCACGTCTTCAAGAACCCGTCACGATTTGCGCCTTGGGTGGGGGGACACAAACCCGACCCGTCACGATCATTCCAGCCGATCGACCGCGGATCCCAAACGCCGCAGTGGTACTCGATCTTCCAACTTATACCCGCCGGGAACCTGTCGAAGTTCGCGCCGACCGGGGAAGCATCGACCTGCTGCCGGGGACACAAGCCGAGATCAGCATCGCCACCAACAAACCGCTTGTGAACCTTGAATTCGAGTGTGAGTCTCCCGCTGACGCTTCACCTGAGACGCTCTCCCCCACACAATATCGCGTCCGGTTCCAACCCCAGCGCGATACTACGTGCCGGTTCCATCTGACGGACGAACACGGTTGGACGAGCCTCAAACCTGATCTGTTCGTTTTCCACCTCACGCCCGATCCACCGCCGATCGTTTCACTCGAACTGCCTGATGTGGGCGAGATGGTGACACCGGCGGCGATCCTTCCCGCCAGAGTCGAAGCCAAAGACCACTTCGGACTGGCTTCTGCCCAACTCGTGGCCCAAACCAGTGCGGACCAGATGTACCAGCAGCCTCTCGATGATTTGATCCCGTACGTCACCCAATGGGAAACACGACAATCGCTTTCAGTGGCTGATTTGCAACCGCCGGTGGGAACCACGTTGACAGTTTGGGCACAGGCGAGCGACTGGAACGACGTGACCGGTCCGGGCGTCGGTCAATCCGCCCATTTTTCTTTGCGGGTCGTTCGTGACGAGGAATTGTTGGCGGAACTCAGCCGCCGAGAACACGAAGCCCGACAAAACATGGAACAGATTATCGAACGGCAGGAACAACTTCGAACCGATCAACTTTCCGCAGCCGCCCATGAACGCAGCGCCACACCGCTTGCTCAACTGCCGTTGGAATCGTGGCGACGGTCGCAGCAGGAAATCATCCGACAACTGCTTCAGATTGAAAAACAATTCGAGCGGATTCGCGGCGAACTCGTCGTCAATCAGTTGGAAACAGAACCGATGCGAAAGCGGCTGATCGACGGCATCATCAAGCCCCTCGAATCACTAATTACAACTTCGATACCCGAACTACTCGCCGATTTGGACCGACTGAACCAGGCTCCGAACATAGAGGAATTCGATCGTCTCGACCGACAACACGATCAAACCCTGAGGGACATGCGCCAAATTCTCGCGGCGATGGCCCAGTGGGAAGGATTTTACGAAACCGTCAGCCAACTCCAGACCATCATCAAAATGCAGCAGGACCTTCGGGATGAAACCAGAAAACTGCTTGACGAGCAACTCGATACCATCTTTGGAAAACCCAATTCGCCCCCTTCCCCCAAACCCCATTGAACCCGCTCTCCGCAAAGGGTCAACCGAAAACCTGGGGGTCAGACTTCTCACGGAGCGGTTTTTGCGGTAACTTACGGTTCATGAAAGCCAACATACTCCAGCAGATTTCGGAACACCACCGGGTTGTTGAGTCGCTCAAGAACTCCGTTCCTGTTCTTGAACAAATCGCCCAATTGCTTGTGGACGCGATCCGTGCGGGACGACGGATTTATCTGTTCGGAAACGGAGGCAGTGCCGCCGATGCTCAGCACATCGCCGCTGAACTGGTCGGGCGATTCAAAAACAGCAATCGGCCTGCCATCCCCGCCGTCGCCCTCACGACCAACACCAGCAACCTGACCGCCATCGGAAACGATTTTGGTTTCGACGACGTGTTCAAACGACAGGTGGAAGCGCTGGTCGAACGCGGAGACGTTGTCTGGGCGCTGAGTGTTTCGGGGACGTCGCCCAACATTTTGCGGGCGGTCGAAGCGGCGCGAGCCAAAGGGGCGAAAATCATTTCCTTTACGGGTCAGGAAGGGACCGATTTGAAACGACGGAGCGATTTGTGTCTGACGGCAGACCACTCCGACAGCGACCGCGTGCAGGAAGTTCACCAGTTGGCGTATCATATTATCTGCGGTTTAGTGGAAGAACATTTTGTACAGAAAAAATAAACCACCAAGGCGCCAAGACACGAAGGAAATGAAAAAGTAAGAAAAGTATAAGAAACTCGTTATGCTATTCTTAAATTTTTCATCTTCAACTTTTCCTCTTCTTGGTGTCTTCGAGTCTTGGTGGTTAACAGGGTTTTAACATGAAAGTACTGATTACCGGTTCGAGCGGTCAGATTGGAACGAATGTTGGTCTATCGCTATTGAATCGCGGCGATACGGTTCATGGAATCGACAACCGCAAGAACACGTGGACCGACAAAATCGAAACTACGATTTTCGACCTGGCGCAGGGCGATTTGAAGAATTTTTCGACGCGAACGAAATACGACGTGGTTTTGCATTTGGCTGCCCATGCCAAGGTCTATGAACTGGTCGAGCATCCTGATCGGGCGATGGAAAACATTGCGATGCTGTTCCACACGCTGGATTACTGTCGCCAGACAAAAACGCCGATCGTTTTCGGCAGCAGTCGGGAGGTTTACGGCGACATTCACCGCTGGATCACCGAGGAGCATCAGGCCGATTTCGTCGTGGCGGAATCGCCTTACAGCGCCAGCAAAATCGCCGGCGAAGCGATGATTTATTCTTATCATCAATGCTACGACCTGCCGTATCTGGTTTTTCGGTTTTCGAATGTTTACGGCAGATGCGATTGCGACATTGAGCGGATGGAGCGAGTGATTCCGCTGTTCATTCAGAAGATCGCCCACGACCAGCCGATTGTGGTTTACGGAAAAGATAAAACGCTCGATTTCACCTATGTGGATGATTGTGCGCAGGGCGTGCTCAAGGGTCTCGACGCGATCGTCGCCGGTCGCATCAAATCCGAAACAATCAACCTCGCCTATGGCCAGGGCAATTCGCTGCTCGATCTGGTCAACATGATCGGCATGTGCCTCGGCAAAACTCCAAAAGCTACATTCGAGTCCCCCCGCTCCGGCGAGGTCACCCGCTACGTCGCCGACATCACATCCGCTCGCAAAGTTCTTGGCTACGAACCCACGACTCCTCTCTCCGGAGGACTCCCCCAATCCATCGCCTGGCAAAAGAAAAACGGATACTTGAAAACACCCTAACTTAGTGAAAGACAGTCTATTACAACTCGTTGATCTTTTGTGCTATCGTATTGCAATTGACACATACATTTTGTATGTTAGAATATAATACATATATGAATACGCCTCAAACAATCAGCACACGCGTGCCGCCGGATTTGCTCAAAGCGTTGGATCGGGTCCGTGGTGAGACGCCGCGCAGCCAGATCATCGTCCGAGCGATTGAAGATTACCTGCGTAAGCAGAAAATCCAGCAGGTATGCCGATGGCTGGAAAAGAACGCTCAACGGGATCATGAATTGGCTGAGGAATTGATGAATTTGGAAGAGAGCGATGAATAGCGCGACCATCCGTCGAGGGCAAGTCTATCTGGCTGACCTGAATCCACCCCACGCAGTGCACAAAAACGAACCCAGCAAGATCCGGCCGGTAGTCATCGCCAGCATCGACGATTTCAACCAATCCGCCGCAACGGTCATTGTGTTTCCGATCAGCAAGTCGGTTTATCCGGACGATTCGACCATTGTTTACGTCAGGCATAGCGCTCAGAACGGTTTGGATTACGATGGCGGTATTCTGCCGTTTTTAGTGCGTGGGATTTCAAAGGGACGGCTGCAAAAACAACTTGGCTGGGTCACCCAATCGCAAATCGACGAAGCCGTCGAGAAACTCAACCTGGCAGTGGCGGGTTCTGAAGATTGATCCTGGTGCTTTTTCGATGGTCGTGAATCATTCGAAATTCGGCGCCGAATTATAATGGTCGATACAACTTATCTCGCGTATTATTGGAGTGTGGCGGAGCGTCTTTGATTTGGGTGGGATATTCAAATGAATACGAATACCCTTATGTTGTTGCTGCTGGGGCGGGGCTCGGAACCGTTCCCGTGGATCTTCATAGTGGTCATCGGGCTGGCGATTGCGTTTGTCATCGTAGCCGCGATAGGCGCCGTCAAGCGTCGCAAGGAATTGGCGGCATGGGCGCAGCAAAAAGGATTGCAGTTTGATCCCGCCGACGACAGTTCGTTCGACGAGCGGTTCAACGAATTCGACTGCCTCAAACAGGGCCACAGCCGATACGCCTACAATGTCATGACCGGCACGATTAGCACGATGCCGATTTGCGCGTTCGACTACCACTACGTCACCGGTTCCGGCAAGAACCGCCAAACGCATCGGTTTTCGGCGGTCATCATCAAGCCCATCTTTTTGCTCGGTCCGTTGTTTATTCGGCACGAGAATTTTCTCGACAAGATTACTGAATTTGTCGGGTATGACGACATCGACTTTGAATCGACGGAGTTCAGCCGAAAATTCTACGTCAAATCCCCCGACCGAAAATGGGCCTATGACGTCATCACGCCCGCCACCATGGAATTCCTCCTCGCCTCACCCCAATTCACGATCCAGTTCGATACGAAACAAATCATCGCCTATCGAAACAACTGCTTCAGCGTCTCCGATTTTGAAGACGCCCTCCAACTCATCATGGGAATCATCGAACGAATCCCGAAGGACATCCGTGAACGATCATAGTGATTCTAGTACATTGTGCCTGTTATGGTACAATCAACCACAATGCCTCAACCTTATGCATTCTGATCTGCGCATGCTTCGCATTCCTGAGGAAACCAAGCATTATGTCGACCCACCGAGTACGCGTCCGCCTCCCGCACAACCATAAGGGACTTCTGATTCTCTCAGGATCACTTGGTATCTTTTACGGAATCATTGTGCACTATTGCTCCGGCTCTTGGGTGGCGTCTTTGGAGACCGGTCTTGAAATTATGTCATTGCTGCTTCTCGGCTGGTGGGGGTGGTACATGTCCCGCAACTGCCAACACCCCGGGCCCGTTTTCTTGAGCGGATTGCTGATCGGCTCATGTGGTATCGCGGCGATTGTGATCCCCTATATCGTCTTCCACCCTTCGGGTGATAGCGGATTTCTTTGTCCACCTTGGTATGAAGATTTGCTGTGCCTCGCCGCCATTCCCCTCGGTGGTGCCGCAATTGGGCTGGTTTATCTCTTGTTTCGATTCATCCATGTGCACTTCATTTCGCAACTCATTATTACAGATGGAACTTTGTGTGGTTATTGTGGATATATCGTCGCCTACTCTCCTTCGGATCGATGCCCGGAGTGCGGTAGTCTCAAAGAGACGCCGATCGTCCCTCATGGCAGGGTCTATGTGCTGGGTGAGTTTCTTGCTCATCGAAGATGGCGCCGGATTGCAGTGATTCTTCTGGGTCTAATTGTCCT
The DNA here is from genome assembly GCA_903905665.1 of uncultured Phycisphaerales bacterium. Taxonomy (GTDB): domain Bacteria; phylum Planctomycetota; class Phycisphaerae; order UBA1845; family CAIVHJ01; genus CAIVHJ01. The sequence goes on along the minus strand of CAIVHJ010000243.1, from coordinate 2,973 downwards.
TGGAGTGGGGTACTACGGATGGTACCAATATCCGTTTTATCGTTTCGCCGCGAAGTACGAGAAACTTGGCGGATACCAGATTGACTGGATTTCTGATCGATTGGGCGATAGAAGCATAGCAACCTACGAACGCCTTCTGCTGTCTGCGTTTTATACAACGACATGTCTTCGGATCAACTTACGGAGGTCCGGCTTCTTCGGTTCGGCAGAAATAGAAATTCGCCTGGTTTACAAGACGAATTCATCTTCTCTGATAAAAGTTTTGCTCAACCCGGCAGGTGCTCTGCTTAAACCACAAGAGTACTGGGAGGGCGATCCTCATATCGTCTGTCGATTGAATGCTCGCCAGTCGCGATACGTTCTGGAGAATGACATACCGGGTTCATTACGGGAGGTGTTTTACGACACGGCGAATCAGGTGGGATGGAGGGAGGGAGATAGCGCGGGCATTCTTCTGCCGGCTCGCGAGAAAGCCCCGACCATGAAAGATGTGATCATTCCTGCAGAGGAACATTTTCCGAGATAAATGGTGAGTGGAATGCTGGAATCTGACTGGACAATTTCGTAGGGTGCGTCCTCGACGCACCTAATTCTACTGTCACCCATAAAAAAAGCCCCGATCATCCTCTACCTTCCCACAAGGGATGCAGAAGAGGATTATCGGGGCGACGTATCGCTGAAGTCAGAAGAGATCAGCCTCCGAGGTTGGCCTCGGGAATCGTGATCTTCGTACCCGTATTAGTCAGTTCCAGTTTGCCCCAGTCCCCGCTGGCCAGTTTGGGCTGCTCGAACGTGACAATGCAATAATAGCAGTTGCCGTTTTTGTCTTTTGTGGCGGCGGCTGCTGCGATGTGACGCGATTTTACGGCGCTATCGCTGCCATCCACGTAGTTGGTCCACCAATCCTTATCGACGATTACCAACTTGAGGATTTTGTTCCAGCCGGCGTTTTCCAGCAGTTTGCGCATCTCACCTTCGAGGGCTTTGTCGGTTTTCTTGGCTTCTGGGAACTTAGCAACTGCGGTTTCCGCCTGTTTGACTTTTTCGTGCAAATCGGCGTAGAACTTGTAATCCTGCCCCTCGATCTCCAGTTCGCCCTGGGCAAAAACTGTGCCATAGTCGGTTACTTCGAAGATCACTTTATTTTTCCCGGGTTTGAGATTTCCCAAATCGTAGGTGAAGGCGATGGGGCCTATCTTGCGATTGCCCTTGCCGCTGCCGAACTCCAGATCCGGGTCTTTATAGGCCGTCATTTTGGACGGCTCGGGGGCAATGTCCAGCACCAGAGTTTTAGAGTCGATGTATGACGCTTTCTTCATGGTGATATACTGATAATCCTTCTCTTCGCCGACAACCAGATTGACCATAACCGGCAGTTCGCTTTTCTCTTTGGCGTTGTAAACTTCCCGCCAGGTTTTGTCCATCTGGATCAAACCGTAAATGTAGTCGCCGGATTTGAACGTGTTGGTCAGATCGGCCGGCTTGTCGGGGTTGATGGGTGACTTGGAGAAAACGATTTTGCCCACCAGCGGATTGGGGTCTTTTGCCGTGGCTCCCCGCGGGATCATCAAGACCACCGCCGCGATCAGTCCGCACAGGATACTTGTCCATACTCTGGTTTGTGAAAACATTTTTCGATCTCCTTTTTAAAAAAGTTCTGGTTGATAGATTGGAATTCGCGTTATCTCGATCGGCGGGTAACAATATACTGGATCATTCTTGCTCTGTCACGCAATCGCCCGAACTCGATGGGGCGTCCATTCTACGGAACGCTGACCGCATCGCTTCCAACCGAACAAACATGCCTATAGCGACGGCATGCCGGGGGCTATAGGCCGAACGATCACAATAGACGTGTCACGTCTTGATTTTCCCATTGACGAGTTTGAGGATTTCTGTTTCGCAGTCAATGGTTTTTTGTTCGAGCGTTTGGCACTTGGCGAGGAGGTCGTTCACATATTGCTTATCGTCCAAAGTAGGGCAGTTGATTTTGACGTTGAGATGGGCGCCCATGACGGCGGATCGGGCGGCGAGGGCGCCGACCCCGGCGTCGGAAATGCTGTTGGGATTGCCGATTTCGGCCATGACGCGGCAGATTTCCATGCACTCCAGCGATTTTTGCATCACGCGAAACGGAATTTCAATCGCTCGTTTGGTGGCGGATTGAATTGCGACATTCCTAGCGGTTTTTTCTGCCTCCGTTCCTTTCGGTAGCCCCATGGCCGCCATGACGGCATTGAAGGCTTCGGTATCTTCGTCGATGTGTCGCAGTAATTCATCGTGTAAAACTTTGCCTTTTTCCGCCCAGTTGGAGAACTCTTCCCAACGATCGTCCCAGCCGGGTTTGTGCGACGAAAGATTCGCCACCATCGTCCCCAACGCGGCTGCCATCGCTCCCATCGCCGCAGAAATCGATCCGCCTCCCGGAGCGGGGCTTTCCGAAGCGGTTTCCTCGACAAAATCCCGCATCGTCATATCGACGAGCAGGTTTTTTTTCGGCGATCGTTTGGAGAGGGCGTATTCGATGATTTTTTCTTCGGGTTTGAAGGGGTACAGATCGCCCAGACCGAGTGATTTGACGGCGATTTTGATGAGTTCGTGATCCGAAACACCGATCGAGCGTTTTTGCTTTTTCAAAAAATACCTGCCGGCTTCGAGTATGGCGTGCAATGGAATCATTCCGACGAGTTCGCTTCCGGTGACGCGAATGCCGCGTTCACTTGCTTTTTTGCAACATTCCTCGAAGGCGATGTGGACGGGCGTGACGCTGATGTTGGTCAGGTTGATCGAAATCTGCGCGATTCCGTATTCCTTGATATACCACCCGATGGCTTTGCAACATTTCAGCGAACCCGGGATCATCACCGGATTGCCGTTTGCGTCGTTGACGATCTTGCCGGTAATGGGATTGCCGTCTCGTTTGGGCCGGCCGCTTTCGCGGATGTCGAATGCGATCGCATTGGCGCGACGAGT
>CAIVHJ010000242.1 GCA_903905665.1 uncultured Phycisphaerales bacterium | reverse complement strand
TTCCGGGCGGAGGAGTGGCGTTGCTTCGTGCGCGTACGGCGCTGGATCAACTGAAGTTGGATGAAGAAGAGCAGATTGGGGTGAACGTGGTTCGCAAAGCGCTGTCGGTCCCGATCTGCCAGATTGCGGAAAATGCCGGACTGGACGGAACGGTGGTGCAGCACAAGGTGGCTGAGAAGACCGGGGCGTTCGGATACAACGCCGAGACGGGACAATACACCGATCTGGTCAAGGACGGAGTGATTGATCCGACAAAAGTGGTTCGGATTGCACTGCAAAACGCATCGAGCGTGGCGAGGATTCTTCTAAGTTCGGAATGCCTGATCACCGCCAAGCCGGAAGACAAGAAGAAAGACAAACATTCACACGGTCATCCGGGAATGGGTGAAGAGGATTACGGCGGGATGGGCGGCATGGGCGGGATGGATATGATGTGATCATAATAAGCCGGAAGCCGACAGCCGGCAGCCGGAAGCAAGAAATTGGATAATCTTCTTTGAGAAGAAGAAAGGAAGGCAGGAAATATGGCAGCGACAGCAACCGTAACGAAAATGAAAATTCGGCCGTTGGATGATCGAATCGTGGTGGAGGCGGACGAGGCGGAAGAGCGCACGTCCGGTGGGATCGTGTTGCCCGACAGCGCGCGGCAAAAACCCCAGCGAGGGAAAGTGCTGGCGGTGGGACCGGGGAAATTGCTGGACAGCGGAAACCGCGGAGAGATGTCGGTCAAGAAGGGCGACTCGGTGTACTACGGCAAGTACAGCGGGACCGAGGTGGAGGTCAACGGCGAGACCTACGTGATCATCCGCGAGAGCGATTTACTCGCGGTGGTGGAATAACAGGAAGGAGCGGGAGACATGTCGAAGCAGATGATGCACAGCGGAGCAGCCCGGCAGACCATGCTGGACGGTTTGGCCCAGTTGGCAGCGGCGGTGAAGGTGACGCTGGGTCCGACGGGTCGAAACGTGATTTTGCAGAAGTCGTACGGTTCTCCACGAGTGACGAAGGACGGAGTGACGGTGAGCAAGGAAGTGGAGTTACCCCAACCGTTTGAAAACATGGGCGCGAAACTGGTAAATCAGGTGGCGTCGAAGACGAACGACGTGGCGGGAGACGGGACGACGACGGCGGTGGTGCTGGCCGAGGCGATTTTCCGGGAAGGGTTAAAGAACGTCACGGCTGGAGCGAATCCGATGGCGCTGAAGCGCGGGATCGATCTGGCGGTGGAAGCAGCCGTCAAGAGCATTTCCGAGCAGGCGATGAAGGTGAAGGGAAAAGAAGACATTGCCAAAGTCGGAACGATCGCAGCCAATGGAGACGAGACGATCGGGGAGTTGCTGGCGAGTGCCATCGAGGAAGTGGGCAAAGAAGGCGTGATCGAGATCGAAGAAGGCAAGAGTCTGCAAACCGAGAAGGAAGTGGTTGAAGGGATGCAGTTCGACAAGGGATTCATCTCGCCGTATTTCATCACGAATCCGTCCACCATGGAGTGCGTGCTTGAGAATTGCTCCATTCTGATTTATGAAAAGAAGATCACGAGTTTGATGGAATTGGTGCCTCTGCTGGAGAAGGTGGCGATGGGAGGCCAGCCGATTTTGATCATTGCGGAAGACGTGGAGGGTGAGGCGCTAGCGGCGCTGGTGGTCAACAGGTTGCGAGGCGTGTTGCCGTGTGCAGCGGTCAAATCGCCGGGTTTTGGCGATCGCCGCAAAGCGATGCTGGGCGACTTGGCCGTGTTGACGAAGGCGCAATTTCTCAGCGAAGACCTTGGAATCAATCTCGAAAACGTGGAATTAAATCAACTGGGTCGCGCCAAGAAAGTGATGATCGACAAAGACGAAACGACGATCATCGAAGGCGCGGGGAGCAAGGCCGAGATCAAAACTCGCTGCGATCAGATTCGATCGCAAATCGAGAAGAGCACGAGCGATTATGACAAGGAAAAACTGCAGGAGCGATTGGCGAAGCTGACGGGCGGCGTGGCGATCATCCGCGTCGGAGGGGCGAGCGAGATCGAAGTGAAGGAACGAAAAGACATGGTGGACGACGCGTTTCATGCAACGAAGGCCGCCGTGGAAGAGGGAGTGATTCCGGGAGGCGGGATCGTGTTTTTGAACGCGATTTCCGAAGTGGAGGCGGTTCGCGCGAAGGCCAGAGGCGATGAAAAAACCGGTGTGGACATCGTGATGCGAGCGTTGGAAGCACCGACGCGTCAGATCTGTGAAAACGCCGGTCAGGACGGCGCCGTGATCGTGGATCAGATTCGAGAAAAAGGCAACAAGCATTGGGGTTACGACGCGCGGGCAATGGAGTTTGCGGACATGGTGAAAGCGGGGATTTTGGATCCTGCGAAAGTGGCGCGAGTGGCGTTGCAGAACGCGGCCAGCGTGGCGGGTTTGATTCTGACGACGGAGGTGTTGTTGACCGATCTGAAGGAAGATGCGGAAGATATAGCCGGGGCGGTTCGGTAGAGCGTGGTGAATTATCGGAGGGGCGGTAAATCGCGAGTGGAGCGGTGGCCGCCCTTTTAGCATGAAATAGGAAAAGGTTTAAGAGTTTAGGAGTTCAGGAGTTTACCCGCCCCTAACCCCCCCCTGAGAGGGAGGGGAATAAAACACCCCTCTGTTGACGCGGGGGGCTCTGATGAGTAGGTGAGGGCGAACACAAGAGAGAACAGCAGGTAATGATGGCGGCGACGAAACGTGATTATTACGAGGTGCTGGGAGTAGCGCGGGGTGCCGGGCCCGATGAGATCAAGAAGGCGTATCGGCAGGCGGCGTTGAAGTATCATCCCGACCGGAACAAGACCGATTCGGAGGCGGAGTCGAAATTCAAGGAGGCGGCGGAAGCGTACGAGATTTTGTCCGATCCAGACAAGCGGGATCGTTACGATCGGTTCGGACATGCGGGTTTGCAGGGGGCGGCGGGGCATGATTTTTCGCGGATGGACGTGGGAGACATTTTTTCGATATTCAGCGATATATTTTCGGAAGGTTTTTTCGGATTTGGATCGTCGGGTTTTGGTCAGGCGCGTGGGGTTGATTTGCAGTCGGAGGTGGAAATCGATTTGGGAGAAGTGGCGAGCGGTTGCGAACGGACGCTGGAATTCCGCCGGAACGACCTTTGCGAGACTTGCGGGGGGACGGGCGCGTCGGGGAACAGCAGTCGTCAGGCGTGTCGCACATGCGGAGGTTATGGTCAAGTCGAACAGAGCGGCGGATTGGGGGAATTCTTTGGTCGGGTGATTACCGTCTGCCCGAATTGTCGGGGGAAGGGATATTCGTTGCGTGATCCCTGCCGGTCGTGCAAAGGGGCCGGTCGAGGGGTTCGCAAGTGTACGATCGAGGTGAAAATTCCAGCGGGGATTCACGAGGGACAGGCGGTTCGGATTCGCGGAGAGGGAGAACCAAGCGCCGACGGATCGCGGCGTGGGGATCTGCATTGCATGGTTCGGATCAAGCCACATCCGTTTCTGGAGCGTCACAACAACGATCTGGTGTGCAAAGTGCCGATCGCATTTACTCAGGCGGCGCTGGGCGCCCAGGTAGAGGTTCCGACGCTCAGCGGGAAGGCGGGGCTGCGAATTCCGGAGGGAACCCAATATGGTCAGGTGTTCAAGCTGGCGGGGCTGGGTTTGCCGAACCTGAGAAGCGGAAGAGTGGGAGACGAACTGGTGCAGGTGGTCATCGAGATACCCAGAAAACTGGATGCGCGACAGGAGGAAATGCTTCGACAGTTTGCCGAAACCGAGAATGAATCCGTTCTGCCGGAATCGAAGGGATTTTTTGCTAAGATGATGGAGTATTTGTCGGGGATGTCCAAGGAGAAGTAAGGGAGATGAATTGCTGAATGCGGAATAATGAATGCGGAAAGGGAATCACAAAACTCGATCTTTGCGTCCGCAGAGGACGCAGAGAAATTGAAAATGGGAAATTGGAGAGGAATTTTATCGCGGAGTGGAATTGAAAATTGAAAGCGAGTCCCAATGCGTCAAGGAAACCACTGCTCAAGAGCAGTGGCACACGGCGGTCTTTCTGCTGACGCAGGGGAATGAAATAACCCCCCGCTGGCGCGGGGGGCTCTGATGAGGTAGTCGTGG
>CAIVHJ010000241.1 GCA_903905665.1 uncultured Phycisphaerales bacterium | reverse complement strand
CCGCGTTTCGCCTCGGGGTAGGCCGTGTCAACGGCCACCGGAACAAGATGGGATTCATGTTCGACCACGATGACGTCCAAAAGAAAGCCGCATGATTCGTTATGCGTTTCTACTTAGTCAGAGTCGCGCTAAGCGAGCTATTGGAGGTATAAATCCAATAATTCGTAATTGCATGAACGGCAATGGGATGACATGATAATAAAATGATTCAACTGCATTTGGAGGACATGACCACCAGAAGTTGAAATCGCGGTTGCAGAACAATCTATGGTGCACGATCACATCGTGCAAAAGCGATCTACGGAACCTCGTCGATCGTGAGGCCCGGGATGGCGGGGCAATCGGGATCGACGAGTTTCCGGCATTCGAGCGGAAGCTGAACGATATCTACCATTCTGGGCGTAAGGTCATTTAAGAGACGCCTATACAACAACCAGTGGTTTGAACGTAACTCCTTATTGTGAAAGTATTTACTTATTTAAGCGTGTACTATGTCTACTACCTCGGGAAAAGAAAATGGAAAGACAAGGTTTCAGAAACGGTTTTTTGATATTCGTGGTGTCGAGAACGATTAATCAATCTGAGACATTTTCTAACCGATGCACGGGTCATTCATCGACGCGGAGGTTGAGGACGAAGGGGAGATAATTGGGCGGGGGTGAGGCGGAGAGAGTCATCTCAAAGAGTTCCTGCTGGACATTCCAAACTTGCCCCCATATCCCCTGAGGAGAAAACGGTTCCACTTGGCGTTGGACTGTCGCACCTTCGTTGAGCGAGAGCGGTACCGTCGGGGTTCTATAATGACCCGCAATCATAGCACCACGGGAATCAGCGGTCTTGGAGTAGGATTCGCTCGGCTCACTACCCTGCTCCTGCGAAGTCGGTGAAGCGGATTTCTCGCGTTCCTGAGTAATCCCCCCCTCGACACGAGCCGTCCCTGCCGTGCGGCGCTGCGCCAAAACCTGTTGTGAACGAATCAACTGTTGCTGCCAATCGGGTTTTTCGAGCAATTGGGCGACGGAGCGGGTTTGTTCCACCCCTTCGGTTCTCAGTTCGCCGACGCGAAGAGACACACTGGGGGCGTTGGTCAACTGGCCGGCTTCATGAACGCTGTAGTCCACCAGTTTGACGAGTTCTTCGGGAGGCGCCCACACGAGAAACTGCCGACTATTGGAATCGACGTTATTGACTCCGGTGGAACCAGGAACGAATACGGATTGGTTCAAGGGTTCCTTTACCTGTTCGCGCTGCGACGGATCGGCAATGTTGAGCATCTGATTGGCGGACAGATAGGTGAGCGTTTGTTGTGAAAAGTCATCCCGATCCTGTGTGTTGCTGAAACGCAGGGTCAGTTCGACGGGTTCGTTTTGAAAATCAGCCTGCACCAATGCCTCGACGGATGCACCCTCCTCACCCATCGGTTGCGTGATTTCGGTTTGCGATTCACCCGCAGTCTCCCTGCCGGTCATGCCGAGTTCGACCGTCTGGCCAGTCTTTGCCTTCTCTGACGCAATTTCGTAATCATGCTGTTGAAGTTTTTCATTATCGGCGGACTTTCGAGGCGCCTTGCTCATTCGATCCAAACCAGTAGATTCTTCTTTCGCGGCGGATTGCTTCTCCTCGATGGATTCGGTCACAAGGTCAGCGGGCGGGGATGTCTTGGCTGCACCGAACTTCCCGGATTTTGTTTCTAATTCCTGTTTGACCGAGCCGGGACGGAGTTCAACCAAGGCGTCACCGGCGCGTGGAGCCGAAGCCTTTTTCTCCGGTACGTCCACCGCCGGGGATTCCGGCGCGGATCGTTTTTCCAACGGGGTGATCTGAACATAAGCGATGCGTTTTTCCATCTTGGCGCTTTGATACATCATCCATGCGCCGGCTCCGCCGACAATGACGATCACGGCGGCGGCGGCTCGGATCGGTCCCCAGCGAATGCGAACGGGGGTCTTTTGCGGCTCGTCGTTTTGTTCACCGAGAAGGGCCTGTCGCTCCACCCGAGCCATGACGTCTTCGAGAAGTCCCGGAGGGGCGGAGACTTCGGGGAGGTTCTGCAACATTTCGTGGGTTTCGCGCAGTTCGCTCAACAGGCGGACGGCGGCGGGTTCGCGATCGAGCAGGGCTTCGACCCTGGTTCGCTCGGCGGCATCCAGTTCGTTGTCCAGGTAGGCGGACAACAATTCGGAATAATCCTGAAGTTTGTCACCGCTCATATCATGAATCCGTCAATCAATGCATTCCTTGTCACGTCATCGCCGAAGAACTGCTCGCCCGTTCACACCACTTTTTCCAGAACCGGCTTGAGCAATTCCCGCATCGCCAGTCGAGCGCGGTGCAGACGCGACCGAACAGTTCCGACCGGAACATTCAGGATTTCGGCAATCGCCTGATAATCCATCCCTTCGACGTCCCGAAGGACCAGAATCGTTCGCTGATCACTGTCCAACTCACCTAAAGCCGCGGTCACCGCCGCGCGTGTTTCCTGCCGACGAACAATATCCGACGGCTGGCCGTTGTTGTTTCCGTGCATCATCTCGTTCAGTCGCAAACCCTGACCCGCCATCGAAGCCGGATACCCCGAATCGTTTCCGGACTCGTCCGGCTGAAACGAATGAACCTGAAGCCGGAGACTCGTCCGGCGATGGGAGATGGACAGGTTCACGGCAATCCGAAACAACCACGTGTAAAACCGACACTTGCCTTCAAACGTGCCGATGTGCGTGTAGGCCCGCAAAAAAGTTTCCTGCGCCAAGTCTCGAGCGCTTTCATAATGTCCGCAAATCCGCAAACACACCTGAAACACACGGTCCTGATAGTGACAAACCAGTTGCTCGAATGCCTGAACGTCGCCCTCCCGCGTCTTGGACACCAGAGCATCGTCGTTCAACCGGTTATTTGCGGCCCGTGGACCCAATCCACCGCTCCGTCAATAAGTTAGACGCCCCGACCGATCAGAAGTTCCCCAAGGAACTCCCGGCGAGGTCCGATAGCGAACCTGAAGATACCGAAGGAGATAATCACACAAACCGGTAGGAATTGCAACAAAAAAACAGCAAACCTGCCCCGAATGAACGATTTGTGAGTCCGCTTGTGGATCACGCGGTTCCTCCATACCCAATTGATATGAACCCGACGAGAAAACGGTACTATAATGTCCACAACCTGAGCAGTATTGATCTCCCGCAACATCTCATTACCCTGTAGGAACCATGCGGCGAGCCCGGCAACCATCCCTGCCCGAAGTCCACGACAGCATCCCTGTTCGGAAGACCTCGACATTCTGGAGGCGTTTGTTCACGTTCACCGGTCCCGCGTTCATGGTAGCGGTGGGTTACACGGATCCGGGAAACTGGGCGACGGACCTGGCGGGAGGGGCACAGTTCGGATATCAGTTGATCTGGGTCATTCTGATTTCCAATCTGATGGCGATCGTGCTGCAAACGCTGTCGGCCCGTTTGGGTTTGGCCACGCGACGAGATTTGGCGCAATCATGCCGGGATCATTACCCTCCGCCCATCACGTGGCTTCTGTGGGGACTAAGCGAAATTGCCATCGCCGCGTGCGATTTGGCGGAAGTGCTGGGAACCGCCATCGGACTCCATCTACTGCTGGGATTGCCGATCCTGTGGGGAGTCGTCGTCACGGCGTTCGATGTGATGCTGCTGCTCGCACTGCAATCTTACGGAATCCGCAAGATTGAAGCAGTGATTTTGTCGCTTGTCGCCACCATCGGAATTTGCTTTGCAGTCGAGATGTTTCTCTCGAAACCGCCCGTGGGCGCCGTCCTGTTGGGATTCGTTCCCGGATCGCTTGGAGGAGGTAAGTTGTACGTTGCGATCGGCATTTTGGGCGCGACAGTCATGCCGCATAATTTGTATCTTCACTCGGCCCTGGTGCAATCCCGGGCGATCGAACGAACAGAACGGGGTATTTCCGAAGCAGCCGGTTTCAATCTTCTGGACTCGGTAGTGGCGCTCAACGGGGCGTTTTTCGTCAATGTCGCGATACTGGTTTTGGCGGCTGCCACTTTTTTCACCAGCGGTCATCAAAACGTCGCCACGCTGGAGGAAGCCCATTCCCTGCTTGATCCCCTGCTGGGCAGCGCCCTCGCTCCAATTGCGTTCGCTTTGGCCCTGTTGGCTGCCGGTCAATCATCCACTATTACAGGAACTCTTGCCGGTCAAGTGGTCATGGAAGGGTTCATTTCCATTCGTCTGCGACCGTGGTTGAGGCGAATCATCACACGTTCGCTGGCGATTATTCCGGCCGTGATCGTCATCCTCTGGAAGGGTGATCGGAGTGTGGACGTCCTTCTCGTTCTTTCGCAAGTCATTCTCTCGTTGCAACTGTCGTTCGCCATCATTCCCCTGATTCATTTCACGAGCGACCGCCGCAAGATGGGTTCGTTCGTCACTCCGTGGTGGGGAAAAACACTAGCGTGGATTTCCGCCGCCGTCATCATCTGCCTCAATGCCAAACTGGTTTTTGAAAGCGTTATGGGAGGGCTTGAGGCGGGGAATTTCGTGGTTCGGTGGATTTTGCTTCCGGTAACGGTGCTCCTCGTGCCTTTATTGATCTGGATGATTGTGGAACCGTTGTGGCGGCGCTGGCAGGAACTACGCGTCGCCGTGGTCCCCACAGCCATGCTTCCCACACTTGAAGCACCGCTGAATCGTCAGTTTCGGCGAGTGGCGATTGCGCTGGAGGCTTCGTTACGCGACTCGTCGATTCTGGCGGGCGTCATCCCTCTGATTCGAGCCGCGAAATCCGAAGTGGTGCTGATCCACGTGGTTGAAAGCGCCGTCGCACGATTCATCGGACTCAACGCCGACGACGAAGAAGTTCAGCACGATCTGGATTACCTTGACCGGGTGGCCAACCAGCTCCGTCAAAACGGGATCACCTGTTCGACACGGATCGGCGCCGGGGAACCCGAAGACGAAATCGCCCGGATCGCTGAAGAAGAAAAAATCAACCTCATCGTCACCGGCAGCCATGGCCATCGCCTGCTCGGAGACATCTTTCACGGCTCCACCATCAATGAGCTCCGACAACTGACGTCCATCCCCGTCATGACCATCCGTACCCACGACCATGCTTCATGAAGAGCAGGACCCCACGTTTTCCCACCCGGCGCGCATAAAAATAGCCGTCGCAAAGTCTCGTCCGACAGGACGATATTCGTTACGGCGCTCAGGCGCTTTGCTGAGCCGGGCAAAATTCTTGAAACGTCCAGACCGGAATCGGGGTCATCGGACCCATTGTTTCAACCACTCGTCATCCGGTCCGGACCATGACCTTACCGACCACTGAGCAACGTCAGCACGTTCTGGTTGCTGGTGTTGGCAATCGCCAGCACGCTCGTACCCGCCGACTGCAATATCTGGGCGCGGGTGAGTTCGGTCGTTTCGGCGGCAAAATCCGTGTCCCGAATAATGGATTCGCTGGCCGTCAGGTTCTCAAAGGTGATCTGCAACTGCCGGATGTTCGTATCGAGCATGTTACGCTCGAGGGCGCCCAGCCGACCTCGCAGTTTCGACACCTGATCCAGCGCCAGGTCGATGATGTCCGACGCCTGAGCATATTCCCCGTTGACCAAAGAATACTGTCCGCCGGTTTTGAGCTGCGACAGATATCCGTTCAAGGGATCACCCAGACGGGTCGCCGTCATAGACTGAATACCAATCTGCTCCTGAAGATTCGGGTCCACCGACGGTCCGAGTTGGAACAAGGCTCCGCCACCCGTCAAATAAAACGTCGTGGAGCTCCCCACGTTCTGGGCAAAAGTCGGATCCAACGTCAGGTCCATCGTCAGCAACGTGCTGTTGAGAATGGCCGTCAAACCTGAACCCAGCGTCACGGTCCCGTTGATCAGCGCCTGCACATCCTGCCCGTAATCATTGAGCGTGGATTGACCGGCAGCGTTCACCACATGATCGCTGAACAAACCGGCATTCATGGTGGCGCTTCCAGCAGAAGGATCTTCGAGTACCGTGATCGAGACGAACGCATCGGTACCGTAGTCTTCGGAACGGAACACAACACCACAGGTCGCAACGGCCGAATTCCGCAACGCGGCTGTGACCCCGGTGGCTTCGGTGATGTTGTTGACGGCAATGACAATTTGAGAAGCCGTCTCACCGCTAAACAGCATCATGTCAAATGAGCCCTTGACCCCTCGCAGTTCGATGGTCACGTTTCCCGTGTTGATCGCACCGGACAAGAAGTTCAGTTCCCCCTGCTGGGCGGATTGCAACACGCTCACTTCGACCGGAACGAAATCGCTGTGTCCGAATTTCGCTCGGAACACGTTGACCACGTTCAGCTTGTCGGTATTGACGGCGCTGGTGGTGAAATCCAATGAGCCGTCAATCAATTTCCGACCGGCAAAGTTGGTCGAGTTGGCGATTCGGCTGATCGATTCGATCGCCGAATCCACCTGCAACTGATCGGCCCGGATTTCGTCGTCGCTGAAGGCGCCGGTGTTGGCGGACTCGATCGCCTTGTCGCGGATATCCAGTAAAAGATTCTGAATTTCCGACAGCGAACCTTCGGCAGTGGCGATCACGTTGATCGCCCGCTCCGAATTCTTGATGGCCTGCTGGGCCGCCCCGATTTCAGATTGCAATCGAGTCGATACGATCAATCCGGCGGGGTCATCCGCCCCCCGATTGATTCGCAATCCACTGCTCAATCGTTGCAGAGATTGTTGCAGGGCCTTATTCGTCACGGCCAATTGACGTTGAGCTTGTACGGCGGGAATGTTGAGGTTTATACGCGTCATGTCAGTCCTCCTTGACTGAATCGTGGTTCACGATTCCTTGTGAGCCACTTGCTCGGCCGCACCATGCGACCGATTCCAAAAAACCTTCGGGACCTACCGTCTGTCTCGAACGATCACCTCAGCTCGGTTCAGACCGACGGTTTTCGTCCCCATGGGACGTCTCCTATTTCCGACGTGAAGCCGGTGAGGGGGTTACCCCCACTGCCACGACCTGGGCCATATCACCCGGGGTCACGTTGGCGGCCCGACGGTTCTCCTGTTGTATCGCATCGTACACCTCTTTTCGGTGTACGCTAATGTGGGTCGGGGCGGTAATCCCCAACCGAACTTTATCTCCGCGAATGTCCACAATCGTGATCTGAACGTCATCTCCGATCATGATCGTTTCATCGCGTTGTCTCGACAGCACCAACATGTTCGGCTCCTTCCTCAGCTGGGCCAGTGCACGGTTTTGCGCACGGCTAAGTTTGCGCCCTCTTGGCTGTGGTGACCGCACATTTCCACTTCCGCCCGGGATGACGCCTCAGTTCGACTGTCGCCCGACAATCAACCCCGAAGTACACCCCCAAAACGGGAGTCCGAATTTCAGGCATTTGGGGCCGGATTCGGCCGGATTTGAGTGATCGCTCTACCTGTTAGTATAGCAAAACTCACACCCGGTTTTCCACTCCAAAATGCCTACGCAGTCTTACTTTCCACAGCACTGGACTGAGGAAGCCTCATCAGCGGATGCCGAGTCGAATATCTTCGATCACTCAACACCAGCTGTTTGGCGGCGCGGGTCTCGACATTGACCACCAACGGACCCTGCAGGTTCCCCGTCAACAAGTCTTCGACCTTGTTGGCGATTATAAAGACTTGGGCGCCTTCAGGATCCTCCAATCCGACTTGCTTCAGTTCCTCTGTTTTGATGGGTACCCGATAATCGGGTATAAAGAGCCTGGGATCGCACACCACAAAAGCCAGATCCGCCCGTCCGACCGCCTGCAGCCAATAAAAACCGCACCCTTCGGCTGTTTGGATCAGGGCGTACTGCTTTTCGGTGGGAAATCCCAGAATTCCCTGTTCGAAGGTAATAAACCGCCCTTCGTCCACCTCGATTTGTCCAAACCGCGACGTTTCAATCATCATCGCGACACTCCTTTACTTATGTGTTTCATCCCGGGCATCCATACCCAGGCGTTTTGTCTTTTATGGCACGCCATTTATTTCAATCGAATCAACTCAAATAATTCAGCAGCGACAAATTGACCATCTGACCGGACGCCATCAGAGACGCCTGCAGCGCCGTCTGAGTCTGCTGAAATTTTGTAATCGCACTTGCATAATCCAGATCACGCACCTGCGCCAGCAACGACGAAGTCGCATCCACCGCCTGCTGCGTCAAATCCGTCCGTGTCTCCATGGCGCGAATCTGCGCACCCAGCATTCCCTCGACACGGGTGAGTTCTATGAACGAGTCGTCCACTCGTTGCGCAGCATCGGTAATCGCGATTTCATCCGAATTTGAGCTTCCCGTGTCTCGTAGCAGCGAGTTCCGCAAATCAATAAGCGCGGCGAACAAGCCGTCCACGCGAACCCCATTGACGTCCCTTCCCGTCACCTCGGTAGCAGCTGAATCAATCGTTCCATCCAGGCCCAGATCGCTCACCGCCAGCGAGTTGTTCAACGGATTGATCGCCAAAGCACCGTTGCCGCCGGTGGCATCCACGATTCGGATTCCGTTTCCGGTGGTTGCCAGCGAAGCCGTGACCGCCACACCGGCGGCCGTGGCTGCTGCATTAATGCAATCCAGCACGTCCTGAACCGTCTTGGCATCGTCGATGTTCACGTTGAACGACGTTCCGTCCTTGGACACAATCTCGAAATCGTCCTCACCCGCGACATTGCTGACTCCCTCCCCGAAATTCAGGTCTGCCAGCGCCGTCGTGGTATCCAGGGACCGAAGACCCAGCAACGATGCAGCGGTCCCTCCTTCTTCCTCGATGGACATCACTGTTCCGGATATTTCGTTTTGAATATTGATCCCCGTCGCTGCGTCGTTGATCGTCGCACGCACCCCAATACCCAGATTCGTAATCGTATTGAGAATGTCCTGCACGGTAGTGGCGGTGGTCAGGTCCACCGAAATGACGTGGTCCCCGTTGCGAATGCGGAAGGTGTTGTTCGCAAAGTCGATTCCCGCCCCACCCATCAAATCGGAGATTCGTGCGGTGGGGGTCAGTTTCCTGTTGAGGTCTTTTCCGATGATGGGATTGGCGGTGGCGATGTTGGTCACGATGCCCAAATCGCTCGCGATGACGCCGTTATCTGTGGCGGAAATCACGACGGCATTACCCGGTGTGATCACCAGTCCATCGAGAGTGGCGTTGATGTCTGCGCGGAGGTCCGAACCGGCTGCCTCAGCCGCCTGATTGATCAGGTCGATCACCTGTCCGATCGAAGTGGCGTTGGTCAGGTCCACGGAGAATTCGACACCGGTATCTTCAACAAATCGCAACCCGCCGAGCCGAATTCCCAGATTGTTGGCGCCGTTCAGTTCATCCAATCGCGTATCGAGGGTCAAAGCGGGATTCAGATCGACACTCCCCTTGACCTCGCCTGACAACATGGCGAACACGTCATCGGCGGTAAGGCTGAATTCGTCGTCCTCGTCCTCCGCCAGTCGTGCCCGAAGCGTACCCGTGTCCCCGACGTAGCGAATTCCGCCAAGCTCCTCCAGCACGGGTTTTTTCGTCACATCCCGGCCGGAAAAAATGTACTGATCCAGATGCTGTGTGTTACCGATGTTCACCAGTTGCTGAATAATAGTGTCAATTTCCGTCGCAGCGGCCTGACGCTCTTCGGGAACGGTCAACGATCCCACCGCTCCACTGGCCAACTGCTGCACCCGCATCACCAGTTCGCTGACCTGGCTCAGGGCCGCATCGGCGGCGTTCATGAAATCACCGGCGTAGCGGATGTTTTCGAGCAACTGATTCTGATTCTCGAGGGTGTCGTTGAATTTGAGAATTTGCGAGGCCGCCACCGGATCGTCACTGGTGGACACCACGCTTTGACCCGTGTTGATCTGATTCATCACGCTGTACATCGAACCCTGCAGGACTTGCTGTCGAAAAATGAAGTTGTCGAAGGCCATATTGGTGGAGATTCTCATGGTTCACCTATTGAATCATCGACATCAGTTCACTGATCATCTGGTCCACGATACTCGTGTATTTGGCTGCGCTCTGATACGACCGCTCATACTTGAGCAAATCGATGGTTTCTTCGTCGAGATTGACCCCGCTGACGCTTGATCGCTGGGTCTCCAATGCCTGCTGCACACCGTCGGCACTTTCAGACCGGGCCTGGGCCGCCGCCGAATTCACACCCAAATTCCCGATTATCTGGTTGTAGTAATCCAGCAATGTTCCGTTGTTCAAAATGTCGATCGTGTTTTGCCCGACGCTTGCGATTTGGCCGGCGTTGGTTCCGTCGCCCTCAAAATTCGCCGATGCCGCCGCCAGCAGCCGCGGATCGGCACTCACCGCGGAAACCACCTCAATATCTGAAGCGTTCCTGCCGGAAAACAGAGTGTTCACCCCCAGCGCCGCCAAAACATTCGAACTGTCGTCTCGATTGACCGCCCCGTCGTGTCCGAACGTGAATTCAAATCCTGCAGCCGCCGTGATCGACAACTTGTTGTCCGTCGTCACCGCCGCCGTCACGTTCGGTACGGCAGCGTTGATCGCCGCCACCAGACCGTTGAGCGTCGTGTCGTTATCGTTCAAACCGTCCAAATCCACGTTGATCTGATACGCCTGGGTGATGCCGCTGGCCACATCCGTCGTCGCCAGATAGAAACTCCCCGTTTGCGGATCCATCCACAGTCCGGCGTCACCGGTATTGAGGGCGGCGTCGGGATCCAGCACCTGAACGGTCCCCGTTGTCGAAGTCAAACCTTCCAAACCCTGTCCGTTCGTGTGAATTTCGTTTACTGCGGAGATCAGACCGGCAGTGAATTGATCCAGCTGACTGATCACTCCGCCGACATCCTGATCCCGGACCTTGATCAATCCGTACAGTTTTCCCCCTCGAACATCGACTTGGCCGCTGTTATCACCAAACCGCACTTCGTAGCGAGTCGTATCGTTCTCGACCTTTGGTACGGCGACCAAGCCGCGCGATTTTCCCAGTTGCACCAGTGGTTCGTTGCCGACAAATACCGTCACGGCCCCGCTGTCCTGCTCCTTAACGGCGATTTGGATGTATTGGGACAACTGCTTGAGCAAACCGTCGCGCTGGTCGCGTAGTGCGCTGGCAACGTGGCCTCCGGCTTCCGCCTCGACGATCTGCACGTTCAGTCCGGCGACCTGCTCCGCTAATTTGTTGGACTCGTCCGTAATCGTGACAATCTGATCATTGGCTTCGTCGATCAATCCCTGAAGGTCCTGGCGCTTGGCGCGAATGGCATCTGCCAGCGAGGAGGCGTTCCCGACCGCCACACCGCGCAGACTCACGTCTGTCGGATTGTTCTGAACATCTTGAAACGACGCAAACATCTGATTCATCATCGACGACAAATCATTGTCGGTCATTTCATTGAAAATCGATTCCATCCGTGACAGGGCCTGGGTCGTCACTTGCGCGGACTCCGACTCCCCGCCAGCGTCCCGAAGACGTTCTTCCAGCGATTCATTAAGCAACCGCTCGACGTCACCCAGTTCCACACCTCCGCCAGGACGCATTCCTTCCGGAAGCGGACTGCCCAATATCGGGTTGAGGTCCACGCGCTGGCGGGTATAGTTCGGATCGGCGGCGTTGGCGATGTTGTTTCCCACCACCGTGAGCGCACTCTGGTAACTCGTAATCGCACTGCGGCCGATCTGTAATGCTGAATCCATCAGACCCACGCGAAAACTCCTAAATCCGAAAACCTACTCCACTGGCCCTATCCGATCGCATCCACCACGTGCGCCCTGAGCACTCCCCTGGGCCGCCCGCCGACGACATACGTCGGTGATTCCACGACCCCGCGCGTCACACGTTCAAAAATTTCCCGGTAATGATCGAGCATCTGCTGGGCGAACAACTGAACGACGGTGTTGACCTTGGCGGTTTCGCCCATGATGAACGAGAGTTGACCGGCCAGCGCACGCATTTTGTTGCCCTCGGACTCCGACACATGCTTCAGCAATTCGCTGACCGTCATTTCCTTCTGTCGCGTTGTCGGCCGATTGAGGTCTTTGGCGATCAACACGAGAATCTGCTTTCTCAACCCGTCTCGCTCGCGAATTCGCCCCGTCAGATCGATTTCACCGGCGGTGCACGTCTGCATCAATTCGACGTCGCTCTTTCGCATCGCCAATAACTTCCGCTGCACCACGCCCAGTAAATCCTCATGCAGATGCAACAGTTCGGCCATCAATCGAATCAAGTCTCGGATTCGATCCTCGAACCGACCGGCGGGTTTGTGGTTGAATCGACTCATTGGGTTATCCCATCACACTCAGTGTTGAAGAAGGAGCGATTTCTGATTTCACATCCGGCGTGTCCTGTCGATAACGACGCGTCATCTGCTCGTAAATTTGTTCCGGCAATTCAAAGCTACCCGACGCGGCGACTTTATCGGCCAGCGCCATGTTAAGTTGATTGCGAAACATTTCTTCTCCGCGACCTCCATGTCCGTACGGACCTTTCAGGGGGTTGTCGTAGGCTTTTTGCAGGATCGTATTGAAAAACGTCAAACCCACGAGCTGCTGCGAAGCCGTTCTCGCCTGCTGCAAATACGCAGCCCGCTCCTGCATCGCCCGATTGACTTCCTCCAGATGTATCCGCGTCACATTCATCTCTGTCTTTCCAGTTTTTGGTTTCCCGTCTCCGATTCACTCTTCATAAATCAGCCGTGCATGGATCATCCCCATCCGATGTAACTCCTCGATGACGGAGATCCGGTCCTTCACCGGCACGCGAATCTGGTTCAGATGATCCAGCAGCTTGTTCAGCGTCGAGCCGCCCTGATTCGTCGGATCGAGCGACACAAAATTCTGCTGCTCGACCAGCGGTTTCTGAACCTGACCATCGGGTGCCCGTGTGACTTGGATCGTCAAACCCGCCACGGACAGGATCACCGGAGAAATCTGCACTTCGCTGTCGATGGCAATCAGTCCTTTGGCGCGGTTGATCAGAATCGTCGCTCCACGTTCGGGCAGCAGCGGCGTCAATCGCTCGAGCTCATGCAAAAACGGCACCGGATCGTCGGCGTAGATGGCCGGAATTTTCACCACCACGTTGCGCGAATCCATCGCAATCGCCATCTGCGTGTCTTGATTGATCTTGCCGAGTTCCTG
>CAIVHJ010000240.1 GCA_903905665.1 uncultured Phycisphaerales bacterium | reverse complement strand
TTCGGAGGCGTTTGGACCTTTGACGGAACCTTGCCCTTGGATGCCGGGGAGGGCGACGCGGATTGCTTTCCACGAGGCGAATTCGATGCGTCCGCAAGAACTTTGGAAGGTTGATCGCTCGTTCGCGGAGTCGTATAGATCGTTTCCTCGCGCGACGCAGAACCCGCCGACGAAGCAACTTTTGTCCCGGAAGACGACGGTACGGCGTCCAAACCATGGGGAGAAACGGATGAAGGCGACATGGCGCCGGCCACAGCGGGATTGGAGAGGATTTTGATTCGGCTGGCCAGTTGCGTCGGTGCCGTCTTGGGTTCCGCTCCACAGGACATCGCAAAAAAAGCCGCCGCAATTTCCGGGGTACGTTCATGCCCCATCCCGTCGATAATCCCGGTCGTCACATCAAACCCGTATTGAGTGTACCAGGCGATGCCTTCCGAGGATTCGCGACGACATACGTCGAAATCATTCTGGGTATAAAAAATGCAGATTTTGCGATGGCGGTACTCCGAGGTGCGCGCCGGATCCAAAATCGCCGACGAAAAATTCGACTGCTTGACCGCCAGACAACTGAACCGCTCCGGGTGGCG
This sequence comes from uncultured Phycisphaerales bacterium, assembly GCA_903905665.1. Lineage (GTDB taxonomy): Bacteria > Planctomycetota > Phycisphaerae > UBA1845 > CAIVHJ01 > CAIVHJ01. Next base: position 9,629 of record CAIVHJ010000240.1, on the reverse strand, counting down.
ATTCATCATGAAGTGGGCCAAATATCCCCCCATCGACCAACTGGTCAACAACACGTGCTGGGGGTCCGCCTCATAAGTGCGAAACAACTCATCCAGAATCGCCATGGAGTCGCGCTCATCTGCCAGCAGACTCGGATTGAGCGTCTGAATCGGAAATTCCTGAAAAATCATTTCACAACTGCGGGTGTCCGGCGCCACCACAATATAACCGTAGCGATCGGCTTCCTGTTCCCACTCGCGAGCCTGCGCCCCGGCGCTGTCCCACGGCCGCATCCCGTGATAAGTCACCACCACCGGCCATTTCCGACCGGACGGATGCGTACTCTGCAGATAATCCTCGGGCACATAAAGATAATATCCGCCACCGGTCGAAGATTCCGTACAATACGTCAGATTCCCTTTGCCCCCCGGCTGGGAAACCACGCAACCGCAACAGGCCAATCCGGCGATCAGGCCAAGCACACGAAGAATTCTATAACAGGCGTGATTCACGATCCGTTCTCCCCATCGATGCGGAGGGCCGCTCTGAGATTCTTCCACTCCCCATGCGCAAACGACACCAGCATTTTATCAATCAAGGTGTCATTTTCCAACTCACCACCCCCCGACCACACATATCGGCGAAAAACGCCTGTCTCAAACACACGAACTCACGTCGGCGCCACGCCGATCAACGGTTATCATGGTTCCATGAAAAACGACGTTTGATGAGGCGTATTGGGGATAGGAATGGGAGGAAATCCGATGAAAGCATTGACACGCGAACAAATTCGAGAGATCGACCGTCGCGCCATCGAGGAGTACGGAATACCCGGTATCATTCTGATGGAAAACGCCGGCCGAAACGCCACCCGCCTCCTGCTCGATTACCTGAAGACTCACTCCCCCACTCCGCATTCAGAACTCGGCGCTCAGAATTCAGCACCCTCCTCTGATGTCGCGGCTCGGTTCTCATCCCTTAGTCCTCAGTCCTTTATGATCTTTTGCGGTGGAGGGAACAACGGCGGTGACGGATTCGTGATCGCCCGCCATCTTCACAATCTTCGACATTCGGTGCAGGTGGTTCTCGTTGCCGATCCCGACCGACTTGCTCCCGACGCTCGGGTCAATTTCCTGATCGCCTCCAGGATGAAGATTCCGATTCATCCTTTTGATGAAAAATCGGTCGAACCGCTGGCCCATCAGACCACGGTATTGATCGACGCCCTGCTGGGAACGGGATTCAGCGGCGAAGTGCGTCCGCCATTGGATCATGCGATTGATCTGTTCAACCAAGTGGAGGGACCACAGCACAAAGTGGCGGTCGATGTTCCTTCGGGGCTTGATTGCGACACGGGTCAACCTGCGACATACACCATCCGCGCCGATCTGACGATCACGTTTGTCGCATCCAAAATCGGATTCGATCTACCATCTGCCAAGCCGTTCGTCGGGAGAGTGTTGGTGGCGGACATCGGCGCGCCGATCGAACTGCTCGAATCTCTTTGATTCTCACGGACCGGTCGTGGGCGCCGGGGGTTCGGTCGATTCGACCTGACTCAGCGTGTTGACGACGTTGACGTTGTCATAGGTCAGAAGCGTGCCTTTGGCCCGTTCCAACTCGATGATTGAAAGATTGTACTGAACAATTGAATTGAGCAAGTCGCGCTTGGCGCCGGCGAGTGAGGATCGGGCATAGAGTTCCAGGTTGAGGGTATTGGGATCGCGTCGTTCGGCGCGGTCCACGATGGCCTGCACCTCTGCCGTCTGGGACTCCACGGTCGCCGCATTGGGGCTGATCTGGGCATAACTGGAAAACAGATCGCGGACTCGAACGTTCACGTCGAAAATGACGGATTCGATGGCCAGTTTCAACCGAGCCAGGGCTTGTGCATGCTGCAGGCGGGACTGACGCAAAGCGGCGCGCGGACCCCGATTCCCGATCGGCCACTGGAATTGCACCCCGACGGTGTATTGATCGTAATCAAAATCCCCTAGGTCCTTGAACGACCGGTCGAAACTGGAAGCCAATGTCGGGAAAGAATAACTGAAATTGGCGTCGAGTTGCGGGAGCGTCTCATTCTTGGAGACGCCGACCTGAATTTTGGCGGATTCAATCGCCAACTCGGCGGAACGCAACTCCTCACGCTGATCGAGCGCCGTCTGCAATTCAACGACAGGGTCCAGAACCAACTTCTCCTGCGTTGGAAATTCCGTCGGAACGATTTCAATATCGTCCTTGAGATTCAATTCAGGATCGTTGAGGAGGTTCTTGAGATTATCCTCGGCGTCACGGACGGCCTTTTTGACCAGCTCAAACTGCGCGTGCTGCGCATAAAGCTGGGATCGGGAATTCGAGATGTTGACGGGAGCGGCGTCAAAATCGCTTCGCGCAACCAGGTAATCATAAATCTTCTGAAACTCCGCGATCAAATTGCTCGCGATGACCAGACTGCGTCGAGCGGCCACGACATTCCAATACGCCTGCTCCACGTTGAGCAGGTGATCCTGAACCTGCCGCTTGAATTCGTGCTCGCTGATGTTGCGGTTCAGTTTGGCGATATTGATCGCCGAACGGTTGTAATCCAGCCCGAATCCGCGGAGCAGCGGTTGGTTGAGCTTGAACGTCAGCGACTGGCCCCAGCTGGGATTAAGCGTCGTGTATTTGAAATTCGCCAGATACGTTCGATCGTAGGACCATACGGTAGAAGCCGTCATGCCCGTCGGAAGACGCTTGCTCAATCCCGACTGAAAATTGTTGGTCTGCGAATCGGTCGCCGCAAATGGCGAAGACGACGGAGCATTATTGGAAGCGTAATTGAATCCCGTGGCAAAGATCGTATCAAATGCGGCTTCCGCCTGAACGATCCGCGTGGATTGAATCGCCGGATCGTAGCTCGCCACCCGAATGTTATAACTGTTGGCCAAAGCACGCTGAATCGCTTCGGTCAGGGACAGACGCACTTTGTTGGGGCGGTCGATCGTGTCGTAATTTTGCAACACGTTGTTGTAATAGACCAGGTCTGCATTATTCTCCTTGATATTTTTGTCCTCTTTGAGTTTCTTGATCTGGTCGAGTGCGATCTGTCGGGCATCGACGGGATCGAGGATATACCCCTTGATCTTCTGATCCGTACTGTCGCTTGCAGCCGCCGCAGCGGAAGGCGCCTGTGCGGCGGGAGCAGGCTCCGATGTTTGTCCCGCAGCGTTCAAAAAAACCAGCACAATCGGTAAAAAAATAATGCTCATGATGATCATCCGTTTGAACAGGTGTACTCGGAATGCAATACCGGCGAGACGTCGATGCACATACCGCGCCGGGACGACCCCGTATTGGGGGTGCATTATATGAGGGATGTTCTCAGAATGAAAGACGAAAGATCGGGGTTCGGGTAGTGGTGGATCGGTTTTTTTGATAGACTGGCTGGCTCAGATGAAACGGCAGGTGGGGCCATGTCGGATCAAACTATTGAGCAATATTTCCGGTACTGTCCCGGTGAAGAACGAATCCGGATTTCGGATGCCGTGTGTTTCGGGCGCAGGCGTCGGAATTTTCCCAAATGCCCCGGCTGCCCGTTCAACGACGACGAAAAAGTCCGCCCGGCCCATCAACGAATCCTGGCGCCGGGACTGATCATTCAGGAGGTTGCGGAACCCATGATCGACAAAGTGTTCAAGGCCTATGACATTCGGGGGGAGTATCCCGATCCGCTGAACGAAGATTTGGCATGGCGGATCGGATTTTCCACCGCAACGTTTCTTCGGGCGGGCTTGAGCGGGATCGATCGGAGTCGTCGGGAGATGAACCGTGTGGTGGTCGGGCGCGACATGCGGCTCAGCAGCCCGCCGCTTTCATCCGCCCTGATCGACGGAATTCGGTCGAGCGGAACCGACGTGGTGGACATCGGACAGATCGACACGTCGCAATTGTATTTTGCCGTAAACCACCTGAAATGTTGCGGGGGAATCCAGACGACGGCGAGCCACAACCCGGCGCAGTACAACGGTTTTAAGATTTGTGGACTGGGTGGTAAACCGATCGGCTCGGATACGGGTTTGAACGAAATCAAACTCAGTGCCAAAAACACCGCCCGTCATGAAGCCGAACAAAAGGGCAACATCGAACAGACCGATTTGTCGGAACCATATCGCCGGTTTGTGCAGGAATTTTTGAAACCACTCAGGAAACTGACGGTGGTAGTGGACGCTTCGAACGGAATGGCGGGCCGATGGCTTCCGATTTTGTTCGGGGCGATTCCCGAACTCAAAATCGATCCGATGAATTTTGAGCATGCCGGAGTGTTTGTCCATGATCCCAATCCCCTCGTACCCGCGAACATTCAGCCGACACGCGACCGGGTCCGAAAAACCGGCGCCGATCTCGGCGTGGCGTTTGACGGAGACGCCGACCGCTGCATGTTGGTGGATGAAAAGGGCGAGGTGATTCCGTGCGATTTGTTGACGGCGATGCTGGCGGAGTATTTTCTACTACAGCATCCCGGTGCGACAGTGGTCTATGATCTGCGATCGTCCCGCATTGTTTCCGAAACGGTTCAACGGCTGGGCGGACGGCCGATGCGGTCGCGGGTGGGCCATGCCTTCATGAAGAAAACGCTCGCCGATGCCAAGGCGGTTTTCGGGGGCGAATTGTCGGGCCATTTCTATTTCAAAGACAACTGGTATTGCGATTCGGCGATGGTGGCGTTCGTTCACGTACTCAACATACTGTCGCAGTCTTCCAAACCTTTGAGCGACTGGATCGCGCCGTACCGAAAATACCACTCCAGCGGCGAACGCAATTTCATCAATAATCAGGCCGATGTCACGATTCGTCATCTGGCCGAAATGCATCCCAGTGCCAAGGTGGATTATCTCGACGGCATCACGGTTCAGTATCCCGACTGGTGGTTCAATGTCCGCAAGTCCAACACCGAACCGCTGCTTCGCTTGAATCTGGAGGCGAACACGGCGGAACTTCTGGAAACCCAGTTGGCTGCCCTGTCACGCGAACTCGGCCAACCGACGGACCATTAGTTCGGCTCCGATACTCCCCGCCCTGAAAGGGATGGGTTGGGGGAGGGTCTTTCTTGATCCTCTCTCCGTGCAGCATATGTTCAGGAGTGACACCGATGTCCCTTCCGTATTATCCGATCAACGATTTTGATCCCGCCATGAAAGGAATGGTCATTGGAGGGCTGGGTATCTTTCATGTTTTTCTGGCCCAGTTCGCCATCGGCGGCGGAATGTTGATGTGCTATTTCCAATGGTTGGCGCAGACCGGTCGAAGCGCCCTCGCCCGGCGATTTCTCGACAGTTATTTTGCCTGGCTGATTCTGTTGAGCTTCGTCGTCGGTGCGCTGACCGGCGTAGCCATGTGGTTCACCTCGATTCAGGTCGGCGCCAGAACCATCGGTCTGATGATCGACGAATTCCACTGGCTTTGGGCCACCGAATGGGCGTTTTTCTGCGTCGAGGTCGTATCGGGTTATGCCTTCTATCGTTACGGACGATTTCTGGCGGATCGTTCCCGGATGATCCTGCTGGTGCTTTATTCCGTGGCGGCGTGGGGAAGTTTGTTTTGGATCAACGGAATTCTGTCGTGGCAACTCACCCCCGACGGATGGCTGAAAGATCACAACGTCTGGTCGGGTTTCTTCAATCCGAGTTTCTGGCCGTCGCTGCTGTTTAGAACCATAACCTCGATGACCGTCGCGGGTCTGATCGCCTGCATCGTCATCAATACAATGCGTGATCTGGATCGGGAACGAAGGCGAGAACTGATTAACCGGGCGTCGCATTTCCTGGGACCGATGATTTTGTTGTTGCCTCTGGGTGTTTGGTATTTGATGTCGATTCCGGCGGACAGTCGTGAATGGGTCATGGGCGGCAGCGCAGCCATGACGATGTTCGCCGCAATCGCCGGCGGATGCACGCTGATCGTCGGATTGTATGCTCTGATCGGGTTGATCGGACAGAAACTTTACATCGACGGGCTGACGGCGACGGTGTTGTGTTTTCTGGCGTTTGTGGCGAGCGGAGGCGGCGAGTTCGTTCGGGAAGGCACGCGAAAACCCTACACCGTCCGCATGGAATTGTTCTCCAACTCGATCACCGAACGGGAAGTTGCCGAACTGAGAAGGACCGGCTCGGTCACGAATGATCCTTATCCGATGCGCGATTCGGGTCAGTATCCCAACGATCAGGTTCGGCTGGGCGCGAAGGTTTATCGGTTTCAATGCAGCGTGTGCCACACCGTTACCGGCGCCAACAGCGTGGTATTTCTGGCTCAAACGTGGACGACCCCGCAGAAGCAGATGAACATCGCCAAATTGCAACACACCAAGCCGTTCATGCCGCCCTTCTCCGGCAATGCCGCCGAACTGGAAGGATTGGTTCAGTGGTTGTCATGGGAGGCGGCGGGCCGGCCCATGAGTTGGTCCGAAACAACACAGGATCGGACCGCTTACCTGCGAATTGGAAGCTGGATCAATGAAGCCGGAACGCAATCCGCCCAGAACCTCGGCTTGATGCGGGTCGATCGGGAGGGTCAATAAATGAACACGTTGTTTCCATTTGGATTCCCGTTGGCGACAGAGTTTTATCTGTTCTTCTATATATTGACGCTGGTGATCCACGTTGTGTTCATGAACTACGTGTTTGCGGGAACGGCGTATCTGGTGTGGGCTCACCTGTTCACCGGTGGACCAGCCCTCCGCCGGGATCAGGGGCCGATGGCGCTCGTATTGAAGGACTGGATGCCGTTCGCCGTCAGCGCCGCCATCACCGCCGGCGTCGCTCCGCTGCTGTTCATTCAGATTCTGTATCAGCAGGAATTCTATACTGCCAATCTGCTGCTGTTTCACCGCTGGATGTCGATCTTGCCGGTTTTGATCGTCGGGTTTTATTTGATCTATTTGATGCGAAGCGACTTCATGGCGCGACGGTCGGGATTCTGGCGCCGCGTCGTGGTGGTCGGGGCGTTTCTGTGCTTCGCATTCACCGCCTATTCGTGGACCGAAAACCATCTGCTGAGTATTCAATCCGATTCGTTCTGGGGCCGGTTTTACGGCGAGAAACGAATGGTCTTCTTTGCGCCGGAGTTGATTCCGCGACTGGCACTGTGGTTGGCCGGTTCGATTCCCACGATGGTCGTGATGGTCTCGTGGCAGTTGTGGTATTCCCAGCGACGCGGTTGTGAAATCCCCTCGCGCGATATCGAGAGATCGGCGCATCTCGCATTGGGCGGACTGGCCTTGGCGCTGGTCGCGGGTATCGTTTACGGTGTTTTTGCCGGGTCGCCAATTCGCAGGTATTTTTTCGGCTGGATGACTTGGTTGTATTTCCTGCTTGCCGTAGCCGGTGTGGGATTGCAGGCGTACGCCTGGTTGCAGCAGCGACAGGAAACCGCGCTGGACGTGCGCTATCTGATCGGAGCATCGCTGGGTGCACTGGTCACGATCGCCGGCATGACCGTGGTTCGAGAGGCTGTGCGACTCGGTGAAATGGTTCATCGCGGCGCCAGAGACGTCGCGCAGTTTTATCCGCTGCACGAGAAGGCTTTCGGCGTCGGTGGATTTCTTGTATTCTTGATCTTCTTTGTCGTCATGATCGGGATGCTCGCGTGGTGCGTGATTCTGGTTCGCAAGGGAGTCCGCCCCGACCAGCCGACGACGCAAGGTTGAGAAATTCCTGAAGCGCCCCAATCACGGCGATGCGTGTTTGACCCACATTCCATATCCGATGGCGGCACCCACGCCGACTAAAATCAACAAATTCAAAATCAACCCCGCCACGGCGAACGATCTGCGACGATTTTGCTCCACACAACCGAGTAGCGCAAAACCGGTCCCAAGCACACTCAGCGTAAGTCCCCCCAAAACCCCTCCCAAAAGCAGAATTCCGAACCCGATGTCTTCGGAGTACTGATTCCCCAGTAGATGGCGATCATGGAGATAGGCCAGCAAAACCGAACCCGCCATCAACAACACGGCAACGATTCCAACCGCACATGACACGATACCGAATCTTGATTGGCGGACGGCCGCTTCGCCGATCGCAACAGGATGCGTCGGCGGAGCCGTGGGTTCGTTTTGCGACGGTGTTTTGTCACAATCGCAGGTGGTCATGGAGATACTCCAGACAACGGTCCTTGTGGATTCGTTCCTGTGCGCCGGTGTCGCGGTCGCGGACGGTGACGGTCCCGTCCTGCAACGTCTGTCCGTCGATGGTGAAGCAGTACGGCGTGCCGGCTTCGTCCATTCGGGCGTAACGCTTGCCGATGGATTGTTTGGCGTCGTATTGGCAGAGGTAATGCTTTTTGATTTCACGATGGATCGGTTCCGCCACTTCGGGCATTCCGTCTTTGTTGACGAGCGGAAAGACCGCCGCTTTGATCGGCGCGAGTCGCGGATGGAATCGTAAAAACTCCGGGCTCGGACGCGATTCATCGACCGTGTAGGCTTCGCACAAAACCGCCAGCGTGAAGCGATCGGCGCCGGCGGACGGTTCGATCACGTGGGGCACGAACCGCTCGTGCGTATCGTCATCGACGACGGCGAACGCGTCTTCTTTGCCCTTGGAAAATTTGCCGTGCTGGTTGAGGTCGAAACTGCCTCGATGAGCGACGCCTTCGAGTTCCTGCGGTTCGTCAGCGAACGGGAAGAGGTATTCGATGTCGGTGCACGCTTTGGAATAGTGGGCCAGTTCCTCTGCTCCCTGTTGTCGCGGTCGGAGGTTGGCGCTCTTGATGCCGAGACTTTCGTACCATTTGATGCGTACGTCGCGCCAGAATTCATACCATTTCATCGACTCGTTCGGATGACAGAAAAACTCGATCTCCATCTGTTCGAACTCCCGCGACCGGAACGTATAATTCCGCGGGTTGATCTCATTGCGAAACGCCTTGCCCACCTGCGCAATCCCAAACGGAATCTTCACCCGATTACTGTCCATCACATTTTTGAAATTGGCGAAGATACCCTGAGCAGTTTCAGGGCGAAGGTAGGCCTTAGCGGACTCATCTTGCACTGCACCGACGAACGTCTCGAACATCAGATTAAAGGCACGCGGCTCTGTCAACGTATTGACAGCATGGCATCGAGGGCACGCCACGCTCGCGTTTGGCGGTCCGGAGTCGAGCAGCCTTCTGGGACGCACGTTGAGCGAGATGGACCGCAGTCTGTTAGGTATGTCATCTCTCGCAACTTTTCCGCCCCACGCGCTCGCAAGATCATCAATCAGGTTCTGGTTGTTGATAGCTGCATCGCGAAGCATTTGCCGGAATCTCTTGGCCCCTTTCTTCAATTCGGGGTCTGCCGTACTTCCTGCCACCGCCTCAACGAACTCTGCTCGCTTTCGGTATTCCTCGACTGATGGATCTGCGGAGGAACTTGCCTCAACACTCTCGCTGGATAGATAAGTATCGCCGGCGTAGACGTCAACTACTATCACCTGGTCGGCGCGAAAGCGAGCCTTGCACTCTTTACAATCGACCATCGGGTCGGCGAATCCGGTGGCGTGGCCGCTGGCTTCCCATACTTTTGGGTTCATGATGATGGAGCAATCGACGCCGACCATAGAGACGTCGTGACCGTCGGGGCCCACGGGCGGGTTGGTCACCATGTCGTGCCACCAGACGTTTTTGATGTTGC